>JASHSG010000162.1 GCA_030040935.1 Acidobacteriaceae bacterium
CAATTCGACGACGCGGCTCGCGAATTCGCCGCCATCGCCGCAGACCACAATTCGCCGTGGAGCTCATGGGGTGATTACCTCGCAGCTCGCGCCACAGTCCGCAAGGCGTTCGCCATGGGTAAAGCCACTGACCCATACGGCGGTCAACTTGCCACATACGACTCCGCCACCATGCTCCGGGCGCAAAAAATGCTGGAAGCCATTTTGGTCCAGCCGAATCCCACGCCATCGCGCGCCATCATTCAAGCCGAATTGAACTTCATTCTCATACGTACCGATCCCGATAAACGCGCTGCCGAAATCAGTGCAGCTCTCACCGGCCCTCAGCCCGATCCTGACTTTGCGCAGGACCTCAAAGACCTGAGCTGGCTACTCCAGAACCACATCCAGCTCAAGAATCCACCTCCGCTCCTCGCCTGGATCGCCGCCTGGCGTGGCGCCGGCACATCGGCATCGGCCTTCGCCCAATGGCAACAAAGCCGCACCCTGCCCTGCCTTGTCATCGCCATCGCCAGAGCCGATCCCAAAACTGACGTTGCCAATATTCACACGCTCCTTACCGCCGCTGAAGCGGTTTCACCCGGTACTCCCGCTTACGATACGGTCTTCTACCACCGCGTCCGACTTCTCATTGCTCTCAACCGCTCTGATGAAGCTCGCGCCCTGCTCGACAAAGCCCTCGCCGTAACTAACCTTCAAAAGCCCAGCTCTGAACGCAACGCGCTCCTCGGCGAACGCATGGCCGCCGCTCGCGACTTCAATGAATTCCTCGAATACGCCCCTCGCGCAATGTTGGCTACTGGCTCTGAAGGGGCCCAGGACCTGCAAGGTCAATGCGACGAAATAGCGCACTCCGGCCGCACTCCGGCCCCATGTCCCGAAGTGACCCGCGAATTCTGGTTGGACGAGGACGCAGTTCGCCCTCTCAACGAACAAGTTCCGCTTTCAGTCCTTATCGACGTTGCTCATTCATCCACTCTGCCGCAGAATCTGCGGCAGGCAATCGCGATTGTTGCCTGGACGCGTAGTGTTCTTCTCGACGATGCAAAGAGCGCCGCCGCTCTTGCGCCGCTGCTGCCTAAATCCATCCAGACCACACCCGGCTTCAGCAACGGTTTCCCTGCTGATCTCGCCATTCTGCGCAACCCCGGAGTTCGGCCCTATTTTGAGGCGGGGGTTCCTCGCGTTGCCAGTTTCAGCACCTTCGATGAATTTCGCGACAACTGGTGGTGCCGATCCGGGCAGGTTCCATATGGGGATCAGCAGACAAAGCCCATTCAGGCTCCGACTCCGGCCTTTTTGTCTCCCGATCAACTCGCCAAGGCTGCGTTTGAGAATCAGCGACTGAATCAGTTGCCCGACTCCGCCACCGTTATCGGCCAGAGGGTTCTCGACTACGCGTCACAGCATCCCAACGATCCGAATGTTCCCGAGGCGCTTGCGCTCACTGTCCGCGCCACACATTACGCGTGCCAGAGTGAAGAACCAAATTTCGGGACCTCGACCGCGACCGAATACACGCCTGTCAGCAAGGCTGCCTTCGAGCTTCTGCACAAGCGCTATCCCAAGTCGCCATGGACTGCGAAAACTCCTTATTACTATTGAGCCGAGTGGAGCGAGCGTCGGCACTTTCCGGATTCTTCGCCCGCTGATAAAATAAGAATCTTGTGGGGCTGTAGCTCAGCTGGGAGAGCGCCTCGTTCGCAACGAGGAGGCCAGCGGTTCGATCCCGCTCAGCTCCACCAGCCTTCGCCCTGTCGAGCTTCGGCTCGGAGGGCCAACTTTAAGGCGAAGGCTGTCGCGCCGTAGCTTTAGCGCAGGCGGACTCACCTCATCCCGCCAAATTCCTCTGCACTTCCGCGAGCACGTCTTCACAGATCGGCCGGTTCAAACCCCTCGCGTTCGCTTGGATCTCGCGAGCAACTGCCGACCACTGATCACTGACCACTGTCTTTCTCAGCTGAACAAATCCTTCATCTTCTCCATCAGTCCAGGCGACGCCGGCTTATTCTCTACCGTCATCGACTCGGCGAGCTTGGCCACCAGCTCGCGCTGCGCGCGGTTCAGCTTGCGCGGAATCTCGACCACGACCTTCACAATCAGGTCGCCCTTCCCGCGCTCATTCAGGTGGGGGACGCCGCGACCACGCACGCGCAGCTCTTTGCCGCTTTGCGTTCCTTCGGGAATCTTGATGCTTACCGGCCCATCGATCCCAGGAATCTCAAACTCCGCTCCCATAGCCGCCTGCGGAAAGCTGATCGGCAGCACGCAATGCAAGTCCGCGCCGTGGCGCTCAAAAAAGTCGTGCGGCCGGATGGAAAGAATCACGTACAGGTCGCCTTTCGGTCCACCCACGCGCCCCACGTCGCCCTCGCCGCCATAGCGGATGCGCGTTCCTTCTTCCACGCCCGGCGGCACCTTCACGTTCAGCTTCACTTCCGCGGTCTTGCGGCCTTCTCCGCGGCACGCCGCGCAAGGATCGCTGATTACCGAACCCGTCCCACCGCACGCCACGCACGTCCGCGCCACGGAAAAGAATCCCTGCTGATAGCGCAGCTGCCCCCGCCCCTGACAATGGCTGCAGACCGCCGGACCACGCCCCGACGCGCTGCCTCGCCCGCCGCACGCTGTGCACGTCTCCAGCCGCCGGATCTTCACTTCCTTCTCGGTGCCGAACACCGCCGCCTCAAAATCGACGGTCAGGTCGAATCGCAGATCGTCGCCGCGCTGCACACGCGAACCCCGCGATGTTCCGCCGCCCGCGGAAAACATCTCGCCGAACAAATCGCCGAAGATGTCGCCCAGGTCTACGCCGCCAGCAAACGGACTGCCGCTGAATCCCTGCGCGCCCAGCCCGGCATGACCGAAGCGGTCGTAGGCCGCGCGCTTGTCCGCGTCGCAAAGCACTTGATAGGCCTCGCTGGCCTCTTTGAATTTTTCCTCGGCAGCGTGATCTCCGGGATTCCGATCGGGATGATACTTCAGCGCCAGTTTCCGGTATGCGCTCTTCAACTCCTGGTCCGAACAGTCGCGCGAAACCCCCAGCACCTCGTAGTAATCTGCTTTGCTCACTCTTGTATTAGACCCCATAATCCCCAACCAGCTTTCAGCTCTCAGCCGTCAGCTTTCAGTTGCTCAACCTCGGTACTCGCGTCTTTCCACCTTTTCTTATCGGCGAACTTCATCTCATTCTTCCGCCGCTTCAACAGCTCATTACCCGTCAATGGAGCTCATGGCCGATGGCTGCCTCATTCATTCACCTGCTTCGCATTGTGCGCCACGCGCACCAATGCCGGCCGCAGCAGCCTCTCACGAATCTTGTAGCCTCGCCGAACTTCCTCGGCCACGTGTTGATCCGGTACATCGTCCCGCTCCACTGTCCCGAGAGCTTCGTGAAAGCGCGGGTCGAATGCCTCGCCCAGGGTGGGCACAATTTTCACCTGCATCTTCTCCAGGATCTCTTCCATCTGCTTCACAATCAGGTTCACGCCCGACCGAAGCTGCTCCGCCGATCCCATCGCCTTCAATGCCAGTTCCAGATTGTCCAGCACCGGCAGAAACTGTTCCGCCACGCTGCCTGTTGCATACTCGCGATACTCGATCCGTTCGCGCTCCGCACGCTTGCGTGCGTTCTCAAACTCCGCCTGCAGCCTCGCCAGCCGATCCAGCAGTCCATCACGCTCCGCCTTCATCCGGTCCAATTCCGTCTGTTCGGGCGCCTCTTCCGCAGTTCCGGCCTCTGCCTGCTCGGCCGTCTCAGCAGCGAGTTCCTCCTCCTCCGTCGGCGCCGGCAGCTCAGCTGCGGGATCGAGATTCGCTCCGTTCCCGTCCTGCGCGGCTTCATCGAATTCGGGGAGGTCGACTTCAGTTAACTTCGCCCTTTGCTTCCACATAGCTCAGCCCGTTCTCCCAGCATCCTCTTGCGCGTCTTCTTATTGGATGATTCTTTTCGCTTCCGGCTGCAAGCCTTCTGTGCCAGCTTGAGATTCGCCGTATCCGGAACCGCTCGTCCGGCCGCCCCAATGGCCGCGCCGAAACCGGCTTAAGAATTCCTGTAGGGTTGGTTGATCCCCTGAAGTGCAGGTCTCCTCACTCCGGGGCAGAAGTAAACCGCACCTTTGCCGCCGTCGAATTGCCCTCGCAATTCCCTGTTCCGTCTTACGCCGTAGGAACGTCCAGAATACGCTCGGAGAGCCGCGCGATGTAGCTTACCGCCTGGATCATCTCCTGATATTGAATTCGCGTTGGCGCGATCACCGCCACCGTTCCCATGTTCTCTCCGCCCAGTCGCGCCGGCGCGCCAATCAGCACCAAATCCTGCATGGCTGGCGACGCCTCATCCAGGCCCACCACCACGCGAACCTCCTGCTCGCGCCCGTCAACATATGCATTCAGCAGTTCCACCAGTCGCTGCTTGGCTTCCACAGCCAGCAGCATCTGCCGCAACCGTTCGCGATCCTGTTCGGCGCTGATCAGGTTCGCAATCCCGTCCACAAAGATTGTCGCCCCGGCTTCATCGCCCGACAAAGCACCCTTGCGGCACAGCTCTTCCACCGACGTAAGCAACTCCCGGTACGCTTCCCGTTCCAAATCCATCCGGCGAGCCACTTCGGCCCGGATCCGCTCGATCGGCCAACCGCGGAAATTCTCATTCAAATAAGTTCCGGCCGTCTCCAGCTCCACCGGCGTCATCTGGTGATCGACGGCCAGCACGCGATCCTGCACTGCGCCCGCCTGCGTCACCAGCACCGCCAGCACGCGCCCCGTCGAGAGCCGCGAAAAATGAATGTGCTCGAGCACCTGTCCTGAGGTCGTGCTCGCCAGCGCCACCCCCAGCCCACTCGAGATCAGCGCCAGCACGTGCGAGGTGCGCTCCAGGTAATCGTTGCTGCTGGCCACGCCCGTATAGCTCTCTTCAATCTGTCCGCGCCGCGCCTCGCTCAAGGGCGATTCCCCGCGTCCATGCATGCTGCCGCCGACCGCACCCGCTGCCGCCCGGCCGGTGATCTGTTCGACGTAATAGCGGAATGCCAGCGCCGTGGGCACTCGTCCTGCCGATGTATGCGGCTGCTCCAGCAGCCCCGCCTCGCCCAGCGCCGCCATCACGTTGCGCAGTGTCGCTGAGCTCAGTCCTTCGCGATCGGCAAAGAAGCGCGCAACCGCCTGCGATGCCACCGGCTCCCCGGTCGCAATATACAGCTCGATAATTGCCGTCAACACCAGCCGCTCACGTGGGCTCAGGCGCGTTTCGGGCATCTTGGCTGCTCTCCGTCCTCTCCGGCACGCGGCCCAAGCTGTGCGGTGATCCGGTGGCCAGTCATTAAATCTTTATATTTCATGAAGTTAGGTGAGAAGTTTGCCGCACCGTTCCCACCTTGATGTTACGGAGCGAATGCAATCGCTGTCAAGACACCGATCGGATACCCCTCACTGCCGGGCTGCTGTCTCCCCTGTGGATTGCTGCATCTCAAACTCGATTCGAGGCACACGGTACCGGGATATGTGAATTTTCCGGTCCTCCCCAAGCCTCTGATCCTGCTTGCCTTTCCGCTGTGGCACGTTACCAAAGACACCGTAGGTGGTAACTCAGGAACCCAATTTGATGGTAAGTTGTTACGCACCGGCGTCTGCCGCGGACGACCCTTATCAGTCTGTATGGCTGCGCGGCTGATCGTTTTTTGGAGGGGGCCCCGATGAATAGCTTTCTCAGGCTTTTTCGCCGCAAGTCTGCTGTCCACATCCTAGTTGCCGCGACGCTTGCCTGTTTTACCTCGCTCGCATCGGCAACATTCGCTCAGGCACAGTCTTCCGCGCCGCTCGACAAGCACGCGCGAAGAATTGAAAAGCGCCTCGCCAAGTATCCGCAAGGCGCCTTGCTCGATTTTGAATTCCGCGACAGCTCGCAGACATTTGGTTCTCTGGGCCCGTTATCCGCTGCCACGTTTCAATTCACCGATTCCGACAGCAACAGAGTCCAGACTCACCTTTACTCCGATCTTGTTGAAGTCAAGAAGGCGAGGGAGTATATCGGCGAGGGCTCGGAGCCAAGGCATCACGTTCGCCTGTTGGTGCCCGTGATCATTGGCGCTGGAGTCGCCGCGGGCGCCATCGCCGCCTACGAAGTCCTGCACTAGCGCGCGGATCAATCTCTGCCGCACTGCCCCGGCAGCTTCCGGGCCACGTCGACGTGCCGCTGCAGCTCAATGATGGTCATAACTGATCGCGCGCACAATCTGCCAATGCCCTGAAGCTTTGCTCCACACATTGGCAAACTCTGCAGTCGCGTCCAGGTGCTCTGACCCATCGGGCTGCTTCGAATAAAACCGGTGCGTGCCCACTTCAATCGCTCCGAATCCCGGCGCTGCATTTACCAACAGCGTTCCGTCCACAACTTCCCGCCGCAGCACAATTCCTTCCGCGCAGCGATTGCGCATGGCTTCAAGATGGCTCGCGTAATCCTGTTTTCCCACGTGATCGTGATAGAACTCGAGATCTGTGCTCAGGAATGCTTTGTAGCTGTCAACATTGCATGCCCCAAACGCGTCGAACATCTGCTTGTCAGCATCGGAGATCTCCTGCAATAACCTGTCGTGTGGCAGCAGCCCCGGCGCCGGCTTCAAATCCAGCGCCGCCTTCAATGGGCCGCCCACGGCCGTGCCCTCAAGGTGCTCCGCCGTCCCATGCAGCTCAAATGAGATGCCTCCTTCCACGTCGACCGTGAAATGAATCGAATTGCCGTCGACATGCACTGCCCCCATCGGCATCTGGTGGTCTATGGTCGGGCCAGCTGTGCCCGTGATCGAGCCGCCCTGGCGGTCCAGCACAATCACCGCGGTGTCGTAACTGACCTTTCCGTTGGGATTCGTCATCACAAATGAGCCGAACCACGTTCCCTGAAAAGGATCGCCGGAATTCGGCGAACCCGTTTGCGCTTGAGTCTTGCCTGCACACAGGATCAGGACGCAGTACGGCAGGAAGCGCGAAAAACGCATGACCGACCTCCACTCGCCTGTACGCGTCCATGCGAGACCAGGTTCCCTGCAATTCCGGAATCCTGGTCACGTGGCCGCAGTTCCCGGCCCTCCTGCAATTCAACTGGTAGATTCATTAGAGGGCCGCCTCCAGCAACTTCGTGCCCATGAGAGCCCATGTTCCATCCCACTGAAGATCTTCGTATCCAATGGACCAGGGTCGTTCTCCCTCCCGTCTTTCTTGAGGAAGAGCTGCCCGTCACTGAAGCCGCGTCGTCCACCATCTTCAACGCCCGCAACGAGATCATCTCTATCCTCAGGAAGGAAGACGATCGCCTTCTCGTGGTCGCCGGTCCCTGTTCTATTCACGATCCCCAGGCCGCCCGCGAATACGCCCGCCTTCTGCTGGGCGCCATCGGCGAGTTCGCCGCCGATCTGCGCATCGTGATGCGCGTCTACTTTGAAAAGCCCCGCACCACCATCGGATGGAAAGGGCTCATCAACGATCCTCATCTCGACGGCAGCTACAAAATCAACGATGGCCTGCGCATCGCGCGCCATCTCCTGCTCGATCTGGCTGAAATGGGCGTGCCCACCGGAACTGAATTCCTCGACATGATTTCGCCGCAGTACATCGCCGGCCTGGTCTCCTGGGGAGCCATCGGCGCGCGCACCACCGAAAGCCAGGTCCATCGCCAGCTCGTCTCCGGCGTCTCGTGTCCGGTGGGATTCAAGAACGCAACTTCAGGCGATGTTCAGGTCGCCGTTGACGCCGTGCTCTCGGCCGCATGCTCGCACACCTTCCTCGGCCATACCCATCACGGCCAGTCGGCCATCTTTGTCACCACCGGCAACCCCGACTGCCACGTGATCCTGCGCGGCGGCCGCAACGCCGTCAACTACACCGCCGACTACGTTGCCCAGACCGCTGCCCTCATGCAAAAGGCCGGCCTCGCGCCCCGCATCATGATTGACTTCAGCCACGCCAACAGCCAAAAGGATTACCGGCGCCAAGCCGCCGTCTGTGACGACGTCGCCGCGCAAGTCGCCGCAGGCAATCGCGACATCATCGGCGTCATGATTGAAAGCAATCTGGTCGCCGGCGCGCAGAAACTCGTTCCCGGCCAGCCGCTCGTCTACGGCCAGAGCATCACCGACGCCTGCATCGACTGGAACGAAACCCGCACGCTTCTCGCCGATCTCGCCGGCGCCGTCCGCGCCAGGCGCGATGCGAACTAGCCCGCATCCAGAAAGGCCGCGGCGCTTTTCCGTTCCGGCCCCATCGTATTTCCTAATCCAAGGTCCCTAATCCCAGCCGTTCACGCCTTCCCCATCACCACCGTGTGCGGGCTCATCGGAATCGGATGCTTTGTGATTTCCTTGAAACCTCCCTCCGCGTACATCGCCTCGAGTTCGGCAAACGTATATGCGTCCCCTTCGGCCGTCGTCGTCAGCATGGTCATGGCGAACGCCGCCGGCATGGGCGGAGAAACCCGATCCGGATTGGGCACAAACTCGAGCGTCGCCGCCTTCCCGCCCGGCTTGAGCGCGCCGCGAACTTTTTTGAGCAGCCCCACGTTCGTCGCCTTGTCAAAGTGGTGCAGAAAATTCGTCAGCAGCACCACATCGTACGGCCCGCCAAAATCGACATCGAAGGCGCTGCCCGGCAGCATGTCGTAGCGGTCCTTCACGCCGGCCTTTTCCGCGTTCCTCAGCGCCACCCGCAACACCGGAGCCCAGTCGAGCCCCGTCACCCGCGCCTGACGGTTCTGCTTCGCAATCTCGATCCCGAACAACCCATGCCCCGCCGCAATGTCGAGCACGCGCATCGGACCCGTGTTTCCCTCCAGCACCACCGCGCCCAGCGGTCCCGCCATCGGCCCCATCATGGGCGCCATCTTCTCCGCGAACTCAACCCAAAGCGGGTTCTCTGGTTCCACCGTTCCCTGGCCCGGCAAATGCGTCCGCCCCTTGCGAACAATCTCGGCCAAATGCACATCCGCCTGCATGATTGCTTCCTCGCTCAGAAAATGCGCCACCGATGCCATGCACGCGGGCGACGCCGGATCGAGAAACGCCGCGCTCGACGGCGTGTGTTTATAGTGGCCGTTCTCTTTTGCCAGTACTCCGTTGATGACCAGAAAATCGCACAGGATGCGAACGCCGCGCTCCGACGCATTGCAATGCCGTGCGATCGACGCTACATCTCCCGGCCCCTTGCCTACCGCGCCAAACAGGTCGAGATCGATGGCCGCCTTCAGTGCCGCGGTGCGTTGGTGCGACTGCACCATTTCGAAAACAATTCCCGGATTTACCGGTGCTGCCTGGGAACCTGCAGACATGCAACCTCCTCATTTCGCCCCGCTCGGAAATTTGTTTTTGGGGAACCCGGGCGGGCTCACCGAGTCTATCACCTGTTCCTTGCCTAGTAGCGCCTGCCGCCGCGGGGCTGAGGCAGCGGATGCCCGATGATCACGGCCGTCCGCTGTCGCGTTACGCGAATCCGGCAGGCCAGGCCGTTCGCTCCGCATTCCCGGTCGCGCACCGCGAGCCACTCGATCTGATCCGGATTCAGCATGTACGCGGTCGCATCGGTCGCGTTGCCCGTCTCCTGCATGAAATACGCTGCCTCCATGTCAACATCCGCGGCATCGGCATTCATCTCCTCGCACCCATCCGGCGGCGGATTGTTTTCATCATGCGAGCAGTAATCTTCGTCGTGAATCAGCACATATTTGCGGTCGTCGGAAGGGATAAAGTAGCGCGGCGAGACGTAATGCACCTGGGCCGCATTCGCCCATGTCCAGAAATCGTCGAGGAAAGCGTCGGGAAGTTGCCCCATGCTCAGCACCGTATCCGTCAATTGCTTTGAATAAATCGCCATCGTAGGCGACGGTTCGCCGTTGGTCGGGTGAAAGTAGATCCCGCCCAGCCCGATACCCACCTGCATATCGAACCAGAAGAATCCGCGGCCGTACATGTGCTGGTCGCCGCCGCCCGCGCTCGCAATCATCACATACCGGCCATCGCGCACCGTGATCGGCAGCGGATCATTGTCCATCACCTCGTCTTTGGCTTCTGAGAGCGGCTTGTCGTAGTGGTAAAAGTAGCGCACTCCCGGCATCACCTGCTTCTCCAGCTGCTTAAACCGCTTGTCTTTCATGACGTCCTTCGGCATTTTGCCGTCGTAGTCCTTGAGGAAGGCGAGCTGATCAGGCGGAATGAGCTTCTGAAAGTTGGCGGACGGCGGCGGCCCTGGAGGCGGCAGCGGGGACTGAGTATCGGGCGCAGGGCTGGCGGCTGGCGAGGGTGCGGATTCCTGCGCGGGTGCCGGAGCTGGCGCCGGCCCAGCGTCCGCCTGCGGCGCAGCTTCCGGATCGGGCACCGCTTGCGAGAACGCAACAGCCGGCCACGAGAGGCAGAGTGCCGCGCTGACAAAGAACGATGGTCCCCTCATTGTTTTGAAATCCCCGAACTCTTCCTAGGCAGTCTAGCGCAAATCTCCGCGGCGATCTTTATTTCTTGGGCGCATTTCTATGCCCATCAGCGCAGCGGCGAAATGTAGCCATCGCCCCATCGCTGTACATTGAAGGGTTGTGCGTCTCCTTCTCTCGATCCTCCGCTTGCGGCAAAAATCGCTCGTGCGCGCCATTCTGCTTTCACTGGGCGCATTTGCCGCAAGCCTGCGCCTTGCAGGCTTTCCTCATATCGAAAACCTTCACGGGTCCTTGTGGCAGATTCTCGCGTTGCTGGTTGCTGCCTGGGGCATGGCGGAAACGGCGCGCTGCCTGCAGCGCAAGTGGAGCTTCTATCATGCCGGCGTGCTCATCCTCCTTTACGCCGACCTCATGATTCTCGCCGCCATCGTCGTCATGCTTGCCGTCCCATAGCCACCTGTGCGCCCCTGCCCCTCCGCCGTGTAGCATTCAAAGTGTTCAATCTGCGCCGGTCGACGGCGGCCGGATTCCAGCTGCCGTCCCATGCGCTTTTTGAGCCTGAAATTCACCGGAGGAGTTCATGTTCAAAGGATTTCGCGACTTCATCTTTCGCGGCAACGTCGTTGACTTGGCAGTGGCCGTCATTATTGGCGCTGCATTCAATGCCATCGTCAGTTCCCTTGTGGCCGACGTTCTGAACCCATTGATCGCCGCCACTGTTGGCAAGCCCGACTTCAGCAAGGTGATTTGGTACGTCGGCGGCGGCGAAATCAAAGTGGGTAACTTCTTCAACGCGGCCATTTCGTTCCTCATCGTGGCCCTGGTCGTGTACCTCTTCATCGTTCTGCCCATGAACGCGCTGCAGGCCCGTTTAAAGAAACCCGATGCCGCACCCACCACCAAAAATTGCCCGGAATGCCTGAGCGAAATTCCGCTGGCGGCGCGCCGCTGCGCGCATTGTGCGCAACCCGTCGCCTGACCGCGTCATAATCGAGCGTTGACTGCGGGCTCATATCGCTCCAGGGGCGTCTTCATTGAACCTTCGTTGTAGATTGGCGCTGATTCAGCTCGCTTGGGTTATGGCGTTCGCTTCTCGCCCGTCGCCCGCGCAGATCGCGCCTCAAGGCGCATTCGGGTTTGGCGACTTCGACGCTGAAGCAAAGCTGGAAGAGAAATTCCTCGCCTTGCCCGACCCCAATCTCGCCGGCGAGGACCTCAGGATCCTCTCCGCCGAGCCGCATCTAGCCGCAACGCCCGAGGACTTGAAGACCGCCGAGTTCGTCGCGCGCAAGTTCCGAGCCGCCGGCCTCGACACCCAAATCGTTCCTTATCGCGTGCTCCTCGATTATCCGAAAGAGGTCCGCGTTGAGGCCTGGGACGATGCCGGCCATCTTCTCATGACCGGCCCCGCGCGCGAGCACGTCAGCGGTGATCCTTTTCAGGACAATCCCCGCATCGTCGCGCCCTTCAACAGCTCATCGGGCTCCGGCGATGTAACCGGCGAGGCTGTCTACGGAAACTACTGCCGCCCTGAAGACTTCGATGAGCTCGCGGCTGAGCATATTGACCTTCGCGGCAAAATCGCCGTGTGCCGCTACGGCTCCAACTTTCGCGGCGTCAAACTCCGCCTCGCTGAAGAGCGCGGCGTCGCCGGCGTGCTCCTTTACTCCGATCCCCAGGACGACGGCTACTACAAAGGCGACCCTTATCCGATCGGTCCCTGGCGTCCGGACACCAGCGTGCAGCGCGGCTCGGTGAACTATCTTTTCCGGTATCCCGGCGACCCCGAAACTCCCGGTGCCGCTTCCACCCTTGATCTGCCCGACTCGGCCCGCATCACGAATATCTCAGGGCCCGATGGCGACCAGCCGCGCATCGTCTCCATCCCGCTTAGCTCCCACGACGCGGCGCCGATTCTCCAGGCGCTCAGCGGTCCGGGTGCCCCCGAAGGCTGGCAGGGCGCACTGCCCTTCCGCTATCACCTCGGTCCCGGTGGAGCGAAAATTCACCTCACCTCCCGGCAGGATTACCAGCGCCGCATCATCTGGGACGTCATTGCCAAAATCGAGGGCACTCAGGATTCCGGCGCATCGGTCATCGTCGGCAACCATCGCGACGCATGGGTTTTTGGAGCGGTCGATCCCTCCAGTGGCACCGCTGCCATGCTTGAAGCCGCTCGCGGTCTTGGCGCTCTGCTTCGAGAGGGCTGGCATCCTCGGCGCACCATCCTCTTCTGCAGCTGGGACGCCGAAGAGCAGGGCCTCGTCGGTTCCACTGAATGGGTCGAGCAGCAGGGCAGCGCTCTGGACCGCGCCGTGGCCTACTTCAACATGGATGAGGCTGTCTCCGGCCCGGATTTCACCGCCTCCGCCGTCCCCTCGCTCAAGGAATTCATCCGCGATATCGCCCGTTCGGTTCCCAGCCCCATCGCCGGTTCGGTATTTCTTCAGTGGCGTCTGAAATCTCTCGGCGGCGACGAGCATCGCGATTCGAACGCGCCGCCCGGCGACGGGGACGAGGTCCACGTCGGCGATCTCGGCTCGGGATCGGACTTCACTCCCTTTTTTCAGCACGCCGGCGTTCCCTCGACCGAGGTCACCTCCAGCGGACCTTACGGCGTTTACCACTCTGCATTCGACGACATGGCTTGGTACATAAAGAATGCCGACCCTCATTTCCTTTATCTGCAGGAGATGGCGCGTGTGCTGGGTCTTGAAGCCATGCGCATGGCCGATGCCGACGTGCTGCCCTACGATTATGTCGCTTACGCCCGTGAAGTCTCTGCCTACATCCGGGCCGCAAAGAGCAAAGCCGCCGACACGGGCCTCGGTTCCGTCGACTTCGCCCCCGCCGAGGCTGCAGCATCGCGTTTCGCCGCCGCCGCGCAGCGCGTTCATGCTCTTCAATCAGCTCCGTCCGGCGATCTTGCGCAGTTGAATATCCGTCTTCGGCAAGCCGAAACAGCCTTCCTCTCCGATTCCGGCCTTCCCGGCCGCCCCTGGTATCGCCATACCATCTACGCTCCCGGCATGCTCACCGGCTATTCCGCCGTCGTCATTCCCGGCGTCAACGAGGCCATCGACGCTCGCAACTCCACCTTCGTTGCCGAACAGTTGTCCGTCCTGGCCCAAGCCCTCGACCGCGCCACGAACGCCCTCTCTGCCGCGCCCTGATCCATCCGGGCCGCACCGCTCATTCCAAAGGAAATCCAAACCAGCCACCAGAAAGAACCAGCCCCGCGCTCCCGCCAAAAGGCCACGCCCTCCCACCGTCGAGCCATTCCCCATCGTCATTTCGCGGCGCTATCGTCCAGTCTCAAGCTGATTGTGCTCATTGAAGGCGCAGCAGCCTGGCTCGGAGACTTCCCTTCATGGTTGACTTGTTGCTTGCCTTGGCCTTCGTTGCGATGATCCTTTCACCAGCCATCCTGGCAAACGTCCATCGCGGCCGAAAACACAGGCGGAACAACTAGGAGGGCGTGCTCCCCTTTGGGGGTTCCTATGGTTGCGCTGGTGATTGAGATCGTTCTGATCGCGGCCGTGGTTCTGCCGCTCGTTGTCACTTCTCCGCAGCCGGCGCGCGCCGCCAATCGCTCCTACTGCGGCCGCTCCGGGAACGCGCGCCGCAGCCAATAGCGCGTACCGCGGTCGCAAGTCCTTTAGTCTCGTTGTCCCGGCACCCCGCAATCCGTTTCTCGCTCCCTTCTCGTCCCTGGTGATCCAGATCACTTCAAATTTGACCCCCCGCCCTCACACTCGTATCGTTAGTAATTGGACATGAAGATTCCTTCGAGCACATTGCGGATCGGGGCGGGGGTGGCCATTATTTTGGGTACGATCCTCGCCTTGGCTTTCACGGGGATCCGTGACACCCAAAGCTATTACGTTAAGATCGCCGAGGTCTTAACGCCTCAGACCAGTAGCCTTGCGGGCGACAAAATCCATCATCGGGAATTGAGGGTGGAAGGCTTCGTTGTGCCTGGCTCGATCGACCAGAGCGGCACAACCGTAACCTTCATAATGAACGAATTTGAGAGTCACTCCCCGAATGCGGCCACCGGGAAGACCCTCAAGGTCGTTTATCGGGGCTCCGAACCGCCGCCCGACACCTTTAAAGACGACGCTCAGGCGCTTGCCATCGGCACCTACGGCTATGACGGCGTGCTGCATGCGACCGCGCTCCAGGCCAAGTGCGCCAGCAAATATGCTCCTCAGCAGCCGGGCGCTGCGCCCCAGAGCCCCGCCGCGCCGCCCGCATCCAAGCCGAACAACGCGTCGGTTCCGGCTCCAGCGCCTCTCGCCTCTGCCCAGGCCGCCGCCAACTGATCGAATGAACGCATCGTCGCCCGAAGCCGGCCGCCCCTCCCTTGGCGCGCGGCTCGAAATCGCCCGCCTCGACAAGGTGTCAAAGCTCTTCGGCAGCTTCGCTGCTCTTCGCCAGGTTTCTCTTTCGCTCGAGCCCGGCCGCTGCTACGTCCTCCTCGGCGAAAACGGCGCCGGCAAATCCACGCTCCTGCGCGTTCTGGCCGGCCTTCTCCGACCCACGCACGGCAAAGTCACCGTCTTCGGCGCAACTCAGCCGCACGAAGCACGCGCCCGCATCGGCTACATGAGCCACGCGCCCATGCTCTACGACGAGCTCACCGCCCAGGAGAATCTCCGCTACTTCGCGAGTCTCTATCCCGGCCGCCCCTGCCTCACGCCGGCTGAAGCTCTGCGCCAGGTCGGGCTCGATCCCGCTCTGAACCGTCTCTTCGGCCAATACTCGCAGGGCATGCGCCAGCGCACCTCGCTCGCCCGAGTTCTGCTCTCCGTTCCCGAGCTGCTCCTGCTCGACGAGCCATTCTCCAACATGGATGTCGAAAGCGCGCGCCAGATGGTCGCCCTCCTCGCCGGTTTCCGCCAGTCCGATCGCACCATCGTCCTCACCACGCATCAGCGCGAGCACGCCGCCCCCATCGCCGATTTCTTCATCACCCTCCACGCCGGTCGTGTGGCCTCGTTCGATCCCGGAACTTTGCAATCGCGGCCAGGTCAGGTGCCTGCAGAGTTGGGGAGGCCCACGCCATGAAGACAAATGGAGCGCGCTTCCTTGAATCCCTCAACATCCCCTTCGAGCTCCTCGAATACCAAGTCGATCCCGACGACCTCTCTGCAACCGCCGTCGCCAGGAAAATCGGCATGCCCGCCGAGCAGGTCTTCAAAACGCTTTTGACGACCGCCGTCCCGCGCAACAATTCCTCGTCGCTGGGGTGGAGGCACGTCTTCGCCGTCATTCCCGGCGACGCCGCCCTCGATTTCAAAAAGTTGTCCCGGCTTTGCGGCTGGCGCAACGCTGAAATGGCTCCGCTCAAAGACGTGCAGCCGCTCACCGGCTACATTCGCGGCGGCGTCACCATCTTCGGCGCCAGAAACCCCTACCCGATTTTTGTCGATGAGACGTTGATAATCTTTGATCGCATCAGCGTCTCCGCCGGCACCCGCGGCACGCAGATGATCCTGACGCCGGACGATTATCTTCGCGCCGCCGCAGCCATCGGCCCGCCCGTCCAGACCGCCGACCTGACCAAAGAAACCATTCAAGCGTCCACCGGCCGCGACGCCGTCCGCGAGGGCCGCGCATGACCCGCGCCCTCTTCACTCATCTCGCCAAAGACCTCCGCATCGAGTGGCGCACCCTCGACGCCATGATTTCCATGATTTTCTTCTCTGGCCTCGTCGTCGTGCTTTTCTCCATCGCATTCGATCCCCGCGGCGCATTCTCGCAGCAAATCGCGGGCGGCGTCCTCTCGGTGGCCACCATGTTCGCCTCCGTCACCGCCCTCAACCAGGCCTGGGCCCGCGAAATACGCCACCAGGTGATGGACGCGCAGCGCATGGTCCCTTCGCCCGGCGCCGAGCTCTATCTCGCCAAGACCGTCGCCAACTTCCTCTTTGTCTCCATCGTGCAAATCATCCTCGCACCCTTCTTCTTCGTCTTCTATAACCTTCATATCGCCGGCCAGGCATGGCAGCTCGCCCTCGTTCTCCCGCTCGGCACCTGGGCCCTGGTCGCCAACGGAGTCTTTTTCGCCGCCCTCTCCATCGGCAGCCGCAACCGTGAGTTTCTCCTGTCGCTGATCCTGTTTCCCATCTTCATTCCCGCTCTTCTCGCCATGGTCCAGGCCACCGGCTACATCCTCACTGGCGACGGCGACCCGGCGCTTTGGATAAAAATGCTTCTGGGCTATGACATCATCTTCACGACCGCCAGCCTTCTTCTCTTCGACGTCATCTTCCACGCCGAATAGCGCCGCCTTGCCCATTCCCGGGCCCTGTGTTACATTCAGCCCATGAAGTTACTCGCCTCCATGAACGCTGAAATGTGTTGTTGCGCCGCTATCTCGCGCGCGTGCACGCATTCTGGCGTCAGGAAATGGCTGAGCTAAAGCACTTCATAACCTGCCTTTTCCAGCGTACCCACCGCCAGAATCTGCACTGGCTGGTGGGTTTTCTATTTTTGGCCGCAATTTGAGAGCGTCGTGAAGTGTTGAGTCTGTAGTTAGGGCCGGTGGCGAAGTGGCTAACGCGCGGGTCTGCAAAACCTGTATTCGCGGGTTCAATTCCCGCCCGGCCCTCCAATTTCCTTACCATCTCTGTCGCGGCAACATCGCGGCAAGAACCACTTCAGGAGCAGGTCCATGTCGAACCATCAAATGCCCCCATCCCCGCGCAGAATCTCTCTCGACCTTTATGCCGTCGCACTCGCGCTCCTCGCGGCGCTGCTGGTCCGATTCAACATCGTCCCACCCATCAAGTGGTGATCCATCCAAGCCTCAAACAAACGCATTCATTCACGCAAGGAGATTTCCATGGCCACAGCCGCCATCTCAACCCCCCGAACTGAGCCCTTCGGTCAGCGCGCAATCGCCCTTATCCCCGGCCTGCTGCTTCTCGCCGCCGTCGGATACGCCGGCAAGTTCATCGAGCTTTCCATTAACGCATGGGCCAAGGCCCATCACCGGCCGTTCCCCGACATCGAGTTCGTTCTCTGGGCCATCGTCATCGGCCTCATCCTCGCGAACACCGTCGGCGTTCCGCGCATCTTCGCCACCGGCGTCGCGACCTACGAGTTTTGGCTTAAGGCCGGCATCGTTCTGCTCGGCTCGCGCTTTCTGCTCGGCGACGTCCTTCACCTCGGCGGAATCTCGCTGCTCCTCGTCGCCATCGCGCTCACCCTCTCGCTCACCTTCATGCATTTCCTGGGCCGCGCTTTCAAACTCAAGCCCAAGCTCACCTCTCTGCTCGCCATCGGTTCATCCATCTGCGGTGTCTCGGCCATCATTGCCGCCAAACCCTCCATCGACGCCGATGACGAAGACGCATCCTATGCCATCGCCGCCATCCTTGCCCTCGGCGCGATCTCTCTGTTCACCTTCCCGCTCATCGGCCACGCCCTGCACTTGAGCGACAAAGCCTACGGCCTCTGGGCAGGCCTCGCCGTCGACAACACTGCCGAAGCCACCGCCGCCGGCGCTCTTTACTCCGACGCTGCCGGCAAAGTCGCCGTCCTCGCCAAGACCACTCGCAACGCGCTCATCGGCTTCATCGTCCTCGCCTACGCCATCTACTGGTCATCGCGCGGTCAGGCTCAGGTCATCGGCAACAAGGCCGCATTCCTCTGGAAGAAATTCCCCAAGTTCGTCCTCGGATTCCTGCTCATCTCGCTGCTCGCAACGGTCGGCTTCTTCGCCAAGCCGCAGCTCGCCAGCCTTGCCAATCTGTCACGCTGGGCATTTCTGTTGACCTTTGCCGGTGTCGGCCTTCGCACCAACATTCGCGAGCTTGGCCGCCAGGGCTGGCGTCCCTTCGCGGTCGGCGCCATCGGCGAGGCCTTCATTGCCCTGCTCACGCTCGGCCTGGTATTCGGCGCCGACCACTACCTCAAGTTGTGAGGACCGGCGGCTCACACCTCATGCAACCCCGTCGCGGGAGCGCACTCTTTGCCGTCGCGCCGAACACCGCAATCCGATCTCATAACGGCGGCAGAACCTCTCGGCAACCCGCTCGCATGAACTCCCCCGCCTTTGATTGAGCCGCAGAAAATGGAATGCTTTCAGGTCGGGACGGATGATCATCTCTCATTGTGCTCGACGAGCACCGCCGTCGGACCTGCCCTGAGCGCAGGGGTGAGCCATTGGAATACAAGTGTTGCCGCAAAGCCGCCGGCGATCTGCACCGCAACAAAGCCGGGAACATCGGCCGGACGAATTCCCGAGAAAGTGTTCGTCATCGATCGGGCGACGGTGACAGCCGGATTGGCGAACGAGGTGGACGCGGTGAACCAGTAGGCTGCTGTGATGTATGCTCCAACCGCATAGGGCGTGGTGGAGGGCCGGCTTCGCGCGCATCCCCAAATAACGGCGAGCAAGCCAAACGTAGCAATGAACTCGCTGAACAGTTGAGCCGGCCCGCTGCGCGCATGCGTCGATGCGGAGAGCACGGGCAAACCAAACATCAAATGAGCCGCAACAACCCCCGCAATCGCGCCGCTGAGTTGCGCAAGAATGTAGGCCGGAGTTTCGCGCCATGCGACTCCGCCCCGCCATGCGTCAGCCAAAGTAACGGCAGGATTGAGATGAGCGCCTGAAACCGGTCCGAAGGCAAGAATCAGCGCAACCAGCGCCGCGCCAGTCGCAATGGTGTTGGCCAAAAGCGCAATGGCCACGTTTCCCGCAGCCAGTCGCTCGCCCATAATTCCTGACCCTGCAATGGCCGCCAAAAGAAAAAGGGTTCCGATAAACTCGGCAACTACACGGTGCTGGAGTGAGGTGCTCATTGCCGCCCGATTTGGTCGAGCTCTTTTTGGAGCGCGAACTGCTCGAGCGTGGATAGCGGCAAGGACAGGAAGAGCCCGATGCGCCTGTCAAGTATGGCAAATGCGCCGCGGAAGGCGCGATCGATCTCTTCCGGGGTGCCCTTGACAGCGGCGGGATCGGGAACTCCCCAATGCGCGGTCATCGGCTGCCCTGGCCAGACTGGACAAACCTCCATCGCCGCGTTATCGCAGACCGTGAAGACAAAGTCCATCTTCGGCGCCTCCGCGCCCGCAAACTCATCCCACGATTTGCTTCTCAAGCCAGAGGTAGCGATGTGCGCCAGCTCCAGCAGTCTGAGCGCCTCGGGGCGGACCGTGCCGGAAGGATGGCTGCCGGCACTGTACGCCGTGAACACTTCGCGGCTCTTATGGTTCAGGATTGCTTCTGCCACAATGGAGCGTGCGGAGTTGCCCGTGCAGAGAAACAAAACGTTGTAGCCGGCGGGCATTCAGGTCAGCCTTTCACCATAGCTGAAGTGGCCGAGCAGCATCCAGAACCGCAGCAGGAACCACCTGCCAACGCCTGCGGCTTGGTCGCCCGAATGAACGCGCTCATGAATCTCCCTCGCGTTTGCTCTGCAACTGCATCCACATCCACGCCGGAGCCGGTGAGAAACTGCCGCGCATCTTCAACGTCATACACGCGGGTAGGCTCAATCTCCACGCAGCAGAATCCCGCGGCCTCAAGGCGCTTCCGGTAGTCCTGTTCCTCAAGCGCGCCGGCCACGCAGCCAACCCACAGCAGCATGCTTTGCCTCACCTGCTCAGGCACTTGGCCCCGCACCACTACGTCCGAAACCGCAAAGCGGCCTCCCGGCTTGAGCACGCGAAAGGCTTCGCGCAGCACTCGGTCTTTGTCGGCTGACAGGTTGATGACGCAATTGGATATGACAACATCGACCGAGTCGCCGGCGAGCGGAATGTCTTCGATCTCCCCTTTGAGGAACTCCACATTTTCAACACCGGCGCGGCGCTGATTCTCGCGCGCCAGTGCCAGCATGTCGTCGGTCATGTCAAGGCCGTAGGCCTTACCGGCTGGCCCAACACGATGCGCGGACAGAAGCACGTCGATGCCACCGCCCGAGCCAAGATCGAGCACCGTTTCGCCGGCCTTCAATTCGATCAGCGCGGTTGGATTGCCGCAGCCCAGCGAGGCCAGCACAGCCTCTTCGGGGACGAGCCCCTTCTCATCGATGTTGTAAAGACTGGCGCTGATGGGATCGCAGCAACGAAACCCGGGATTGCAACACGCAGCGAGGCTTGCGCCCTGCGCAATCGCTCGCGCGGCGCCTCCGTACTTCTCTTTCACTTTCTCCCTGACCTCTTTTGCGTCATCCATTTGCTTGCCTTCATATACGTCAACGCAAATGTATATCCGCGTGGACGTATCTGTCAACGCGTATATTATGAGACCATGCACTCCCGGACCAGGCCGGCCGATCTGGTGCCCTTGTTTCGCGCGCTTGCCGACCGAACACGGCTGCGGCTCCTCAATCTGATTTCAGGGCGCGAAGTGTGCGTCTGCTATCTGGTGGAGGTCCTGCGCCAGAGCCAGCCGAAGATTTCTCGCCACCTCGCCTATCTTCGAAAGGCCGGAGTGGTGACTGCGCGCAGAGAAGGCAAGTGGATGCACTACCGCATCGAACGCCCGGCCGATGCGGCATCTGCGCTTGTGCTGGGCGCTGCGCTTGAATCATTTAAGCTCGATCGCCAAATGCAGTCGGACCTGGCCTCGCTCGAACGGGCTTGTTGCCGGCCTGATCGCTTCGTATCGCTCGAAGGGGCGCCGCCGCCGATTCGCTTCCGATCAACCTCGGTCTGATGTCCCACGCATCACCGTACGGCTGTCAAGGCCTGGCTGCGCTTAACCCGCCGCCTTGTCAAGACCCCCGACTGCAAAATAAATCCACCGCCGCCCGCAACTCTCTCACTCTCTTATCTCTATTCTTTAATCTCTTGCTCCCCAAGTTTGCAGGTTATTTTGCCGATTTCGCTATCCTTGCCTTAGAGTGCAAAAAAGGCAAAGACGAGTACGACTGGCATGCGTTGTGGGACCGAGGCCGTAGGCCAGGCCCCGTGCAGGCGTTCATTTCGGCCGAAAGAGTCCGAAATCCGAAAAAAGCGGCTCATAAGTCTTTTGTTTAGAGGATTTTGACTTCTAACACCAATGTTTTCAATAACTTGGAGTCACATATCGGGGGTATAAGCCATTGAAAATAAATATTTTAGCCGCAAAACATATAGGGGAGGGGGGGCGGGGCGCTGACAGCCAAAAATAGGAGCCCAATTGCTTATCACTGGCAACCATCTCCCAACCGCCGCCCCGAATCACCCCGCCTGCTCGACCACCCACCCCGGCTCTTCGCCGTACTCCGCCTTTGACGCCCCGATGGCCTCCATCGCCCGCAGCGAGCTTCGCATCCGTTCAAACTCCGGCCGCCCCCTCAACGGTTGCAGTCGCGGATCGCCGAGCATTTGAAAAAACCACGGGCAGCGGTTTTCATTCGCGATGCGCAGCACTTCGAGCGCGGCATCGTCCCCATCCATCGCCACATAGGTTGCGGCATCGAAGGTGGTCATCACGAACCGCTCGCGGCTCAGCCACTTCAGCCGCTCCAGCAGCGTTCGCGCCTCCTCTTTGCGCTCGGCGCGGGCCAGCGCGTATGCGTGCGCCGACATGCCCAAATCGAAGTGTGCCGATCGCAATGCCAGAGCGCATCCCAGCTCCACGGCCCGAGCGGCTTCGCCGTTATACGCGAGAATCATTGCGCCGTAGAAGTGTGCCTCATCGTGCCCGCCATGTTGCGAGATCGCCTTGCGAGCCTGATCCACGCTCGCCTCCGCCTCTCCGGCGAGGTGCAGCGCCCACGCCATCTCCGCCTGCAGCCACGGCGAATAAGGATCAGCCTGAATCGCCATGCGCAGCGTCTCCAGAGCCTCGTCATATCGGTGCCTGCTTAGCAGAATCATCGTGCGCAACCGCGTGACGCACGGATCATGCGCCAGGTGCGCAGAGCGCGCGAATGCGTCAAGAGCCGCACTCAGGTCGCGGTCGACGTGGAAACGAATCCAGCCCAATACAGGCAGCAGCGTCTCTGCGTTTCCTGCCGATTCCGGGATTTGCGCGGCCGCCCTGCGCACCATGCTTGCCGCGGCTGTCGCGGGCATAAATCCATAGAGCGCCTGCGTCACCGAAAGATGCGCCAGGTCGGCGCGAGCGGCGATCAGCGAAGGATCGAGTTCGATGGCCCGTTGTAACCGGCCCATCGCATCCTGCATATGGTGCCGCTCCAGCGTCTGCCACTCATGATGCGCGCGCAAATAGAGCTCATGCGCTTCGGCGTGCTCGGGCGTGACTCCAGGCTGAATCGCGGGTGAGCCAACGGCCGCGATAGAAAGGCCATCAAGATGGAGGCGGCTGCTCACGCGATGCACGAGTTCCCATTCCAGTCGCTTGATGCGCCCGCGCTTCATCATCAGGTCATCGATCCAGAGCTCGGCGCCGTCCGCAACCCGAGTCATCGTGGCGCGCAGCCTGAGCTGCTCCGGCGTTGAGCGGAGCTCGCCGGTTAAGACCAGATCGGCAGCGAGCCGCCTGCCAATCTCGAGCGCCGAAAATCCGCGGCCGGCAAGAGTGACGATTGAATCGCGCGGAACTTCGGCGGCCGCTGCAAATTCCGGCCCGGACAACTGAGCCGCTGCTCCCTCGGCAATTGCCGAGCCGAGGTAGTCCGGGACGCCAAAACACACAGCGAATGGCACGATGGCAAGCCGCGGCAATGCGCCGGCCGGGAGCGTATCTCCAGTGCGTACAGGGATGGAGACTCGATAACCGCGTTTATAGACGTTCTCAATGAGGACTGTGGGCCGCAGATGTTCGCGTAGCGAAGCGATGCAAATGGCTACGATGTCGCTCGAAATGTGCTCTTCACACCAGACTGCTCGCTTCAGCTCCAGCGGGCTCAAGATCTCGCCGGCATTCCTTAGCAGCAGGCGAAGAACCGCCAATTCCTCAGTGGCCAGCTTAAGTTCCAACGCCCCGCGCCAGAGCGTCCCGTCGGTCTCAAGCCTCAGGTCCGCAAACCGGTACCGATTGGGTGACCAATCCGCCGATGGCGATGAGCCGTTCATAGAAACCAACGCAGTTCCGTGAAGCCCGTTCCCGCAGCCAGCCGGAATTGATCTGTTGCCGGCATTGGCAGCTCGGGTTCACACCGCAATCATCCGGGGAAGATTGTTCAAACAGCCAAAAAGGTCAACATTTCATTCAACGCACGATCAGGCCTCAACCCTGACGAAAGCCGATGGCCCAATGATCGCGTCGATGCTTCGATTATCAACCCCGCCTGATGCGGGACGGCAGAATTGGATGGGCATCTCGTGCTGGAAGTAATCCACGACAGGTTACCGCGCACCCGATGCACTTTGCCTGCGCAAGCCGAGGCTTCAGCTCTCCCACAACGAGCTGAAAGCTAATAGCTAACGGCGAATGGCTGTCTTACTTCCCGATCACCTTCGCCAGCGTGGCGCCGATTTCTGCCGGCGACACCACGACATGAATTCCGGCCGCGGCCATGGCCTTCATCTTGTCGGCTGCCGTTCCCTGGCCGCCGCTTATGATCGCGCCTGCGTGTCCCATCCGCCTGCCCGGAGGCGCGGTTTGGCCGGCGATGAATCCCACCACAGGCTTCTTCACGTGCTGCTTTACGAACTCCGCCGCCGCTTCCTCTGCCGATCCTCCAATCTCGCCGATCATAATGATCGCTTCCGTGCCTGGATCGTCATTCAACAGCCGCAGCGCGTCAATATGCGTGGTGCCGATAATCGGATCGCCGCCGATTCCGATCGCCGTCGACTGCCCAATCCCGCGCTGCGTCAATTGATGGACAGCTTCATACGTCAGCGTGCCCGAGCGCGAAACGATCCCGATCGATCCTTCCTTGTGAATGCGGCCCGGCATGATGCCTATTTTCGCCTTTCCCGGCGAAATCACCCCAGGGCAATTAGGCCCAATCAGGCGCGACTTCGAAGTCTTCAGCTTCGCCCACACCTTGACCATGTCGAGCGTCGGAATCCCCTCTGTGATGCACACAATCAATGGAATCCCCGCATCTTCGGCCTCAAGAATCGCATCGGCGGCAAACGGCGGCGGCACAAAGATCATGGTCGCGTTTACGCCGGTCTTGGCCACGGCCTCCGCTACGGTATTAAATACTGGCCACCCCTCGTGCGTCGTTCCGCCTTTGCCCGGGGTCACCCCGCCGACCACTTTCGTTCCATACTCTGCGCAGCCCTTGGCGTGAAACGTGCCTTCCTTGCC
>JASHSG010000163.1 GCA_030040935.1 Acidobacteriaceae bacterium
CAACACCTGACGCTGGAAGGCCAGACGGGCGGTTTCCTGACGCCGACGGCCTATGTGGTCTACGCGGAAAATGGGAGTTTCTTCTCGCATCCGGCGGTGGGCTTTCACTTCATCGATGCATCGGCGGTGATTGGCGACATCGAGACATTCAGCATCACCGAGGGTTTTCGCAATCGGGCGGAAGCCGGCTACACACGCAGCGTTCACCAGTTTGGAGATCAGCCGGCGACGACGGCCACGCCGCTGGGGCTGAGCAACCTGTGGAATTACGACGGCATGAATGTCTTCCACGGGAAGGTGGTGGTTTTCAGGGACGGGCAGTTTGGCGCGTGGATGCCAGGAGTGGCGATCGGCGCAGTGATCCGGACCGGGGACCATTTTGTGTCGGGCGCGGCCAACAAAACGCTGACGGGAACGGATAAGGCATACACCAACGGCGATGTGTACGCGGCGGTGACGAAAACCTGGGCAAAACCTCCAGTGCCGTTCCTGCTGAACCTGGGATGGAAGGCGACGAATGCGACAATTTTCGGCATTGGCGGCCAGAGCACCCGCTTTGGCGGGCGGTTCTTCGGCGGCCTGGGCATTCCGCTGCCGATCGGGCACGGGATTGTCGCGGTGCCGTCGGCGGGATTCACCGAGGAGCCGAAGACTTCAGTGAATCTGAACACCCTTCTGAACGCGGCGCTTTACGGGTGCGAGGCTGCGCAGGCGTGCAATCAGAGTTCGTACCCGCTGTTGAGCGCCCATATTCCCACGACGCTCGATTACGCGGTGCGCGTGACGCAAAAGGACAAGCCGCACTTCGCATTCGATGTCGGGATCGGGCAGGTGGCCGGGAACATCGGTTCGATCTACGTCGCGAATCCATTCTTCAATCCTCTGGTTCCCGCCGATGGGCCACCAGTGGTTACCACGCCGGTGAACCTGGATGCGCGGCACGTATTCGGCATGGGGCTTAGCTACAGGTATTAAAGCGGTTACGGTTGTGGAAAACGCGGTTTTCCCGGGCAACTTCTTCGTGCCGGATGGGTTCCTATGGGCATAGACTGGATTGGCTCCCGACTTGCGGAACGAGTGCGCGGGCCGGGCGCACAATCCGAACGAGTGGAAAGATGCGCTCGAGAATCCAGATCGAACCCAGGAGGTTCCCCCCGATGCGAAAATTTCGATTTATGCGGGTGATCTTGCTCGCTCTGCTTATTGTTTGTCTGATTCCCGCAAGTTCCAATGCAGCGGTTTTTATCAGCGTTGGATTTGCGCCGCCGGTGCTGCCGGTGTATGTGCAGCCGCCGTGTCCGGTCGATGGATGGATGTGGACGCCCGGCTACTGGGCCTACGGCGATGACGGCTACTACTGGGTTCCGGGCACGTGGGTGCCGGCGCCGTTTGTGGGCGCGCTGTGGACGCCGGGATACTGGGGCTGGGGTGGTGGATTGTATATCTGGCACCCTGGGTACTGGGGTCCGCACGTGGGCTACTACGGCGGCGTGAATTACGGATTCGGCTACATGGGGATCGGGTTTGCCGGCGGCGTGTGGGCGGGCGGAGTGTTCCGCTATAACACCGCGGTGGTGCGCGTGAATACGACGGTTATCCACAACACATATGTAGACAACACGGTGGTACGCAACACAACCATCGTGAACAACAGCCACGTGGCGTACAGCGGCGGACCGGGCGGCATCAATCATCCGCCTACGGCGCAGGAGAAAGCCTACTCGAGCGAGCAGCGCACGGCACCTACGTCGTACCAGCGGCAGAACGAATCAACAGCCAAGAACAACGTGAACAGCTACGCGAGCCATAACGGCGGACATCCGACGAACCTGGCGACGACGAGGCCCATGACCGGCGGAGGACACAATGGAGGCGGCGGCACAGCCAATACCGCGCATACGCCGGCGGGTGCTGGATCGGGCGGTCGGGGGGCCGGTTCGGGTGGAAACCCGAGCGGCGGGAATCGGCCTTCGCCGGAGAACCGTCCGGCTCCGCAAACTCACACTGCGTCGCACACGGGCGGGGGTCAGCCGCACTCCGCGGGCCACGGGAAAGAGCACTAGCCCAGAACAAAACCGACGGGGCGCCGAAGAGGGCGCAAGAAAGGCCGCGATCCGCGCGAAGCAGTGTGGAAGCGGCCTTTTCGATTGCAGGCGCTGATAAGGAGTTATTCGCTGCCGGAGGTTTGATTCGCTTCCGGCGCATAGTAGCCTTCGCGCGTGACCACGGTCAGGTCGGGCTTGTCGATTTTCAAGACGATCTTGTGGAAGTCACCGTCGGTGTCGACCTGATCGGGGGTGTAGGTGAGCAGGTACTGCTGGCGGAGAGCACCGGCGATGAGGCCATAAATGTCGTCGAGATTGTCCTTTTTCTTGGCTTCGAAGAATTGGCCGCCGGTGCGCGAGGCGATCTCCTGCATGATTTTCTTGCCATCGAGCTGAGGCGCATTGGAACCGCCGGGGTGGCGTCCACCACCACCACCGCCGGGCCAGCCGCCGCCTCCGCCGGGATAGCCGCCGCCACCCATTCCGCCGTGGTGGCCGCCGGGAAAGCCATTTTCGCCGTGTTCCTCTTCACCTTTGAAATAGATCGTGAAGATCTGCACGCCTGCGCGGTCGGCCGCATCGATGGCGTCGTTAAGGGTTTCCTTGCTGCCGCGATCGACGCCATCGGAGAAGACGACGAGGGCCTTGCGCCCATCCTTGGGCTTCATCAGCTCGTCGGAAGAGAGATAGATCGCGTCGTAGAGCTGCGTGCCGCCGCCGTGGCCTCCGCCGTGGTCGCCGTACCCCCGGTCATCGCCGCTCGTCTCAGGCCCCTGGGAGTTGTGCTCGCGAGAGGTCGGGGTCATGGCATCGATCTCGTGATCGAGCTTCTCGCGGGAGCTGGTGAAGTCCTCAAGCAGCTCCACCTCGCTATCGAAGTGGATGAGAAAGGCCTGATCGCCTCGGACAGGGGATTTAGCCGACGGCGGGGTGGACGCGTCGCCGGTGGCCGCTCGATTCGCGTCGGCAGGCAGCATGAGGTCAACGAATTTTTCAGCGGCCTTGCGCTCGCTGTCCATCGCCGAATAGACGCTGCGGCTGGTGTCGACCAGGAGGCCGAGACGAAAGGGCAGATTGCTCTGGGTGGTGAAGCTCTTGATGACCTGGGGACGCCCGTCCTCGGTGAGAGTGAAATCCTGGGCGGTGAGATTGGTGACCAGGGCGCCGTGCTTGTCGATGACCGTGACGGGGAGCAGGACTTCGCGCGCCTGCACCTTGATGTCGGGGGCGGATTGAGTAGAGGAGGGCTGCTGCGCCGCGCCGAAATGGCGCGGGCAAGAAAGCGCGAGGAGCGAAAGCGCGAGGAAGAAGAGAATGGGGCGGAGCGAGGGCCGGATCTTCATAAAATCTTTTGGGCTACACACTTTCCACGTGTTTAGACGCGGCAGAACGCGGTCCGTTGACTGCCTGGCGCGCGGTTGGGCGCGCTTTGGCCGTGGAGGGGTTTGTTTTAGCGCAAGAGGTCCTCGAGCATTGTGCTGAGGTCGGTTTTACCGTCGCGGTACTTGACGATGGCCGGGGCGTAAAGGCTGAGGCCCCATTCGCGACCTTTGCCTTTGTTGACAGCGCGCCCGCCGGGGACGACGACGGCGTTTTCGGGAACGACGAGGGGAAGGCCGGCGGAGGCGCGAATTACCTCGCCGCTTGCGAGGTCGAAAAGCGGGGTGCCGCGCGTGAGAATGGTTCCGGCCGCGAGAACCGCGCCCTTGCGCACGATGGTGCCTTCGTAGACACCACAGTTGCCGCCGACGAGGACGTCGTCTTCGATGACGACAGGGCAGGCGTTAACCGGCTCGAGCACGCCGCCGATCTGAGCCGCCGCGCTCAAGTGAACACGCTCGCCGATCTGCGCGCAGGAGCCCACAAGCGCGTGCGAATCTACCAGCGTGCCCTCATCGATGTAAGCGCCGACGTTGATGTACATGGGCGGCATGCAGACCACTCCGCGGGCGAGGTAAGCTCCGGCACGAACGGAGGATCCGCCGGGAACGATGCGCACGCCGGCGGAAGCCGTGAAGTGGCGCGCGGGATAGGTGTGCTTATCGACGAATGTGAGCGCGGGCGCGGGGCCTGAAGCGCCAACTTCAGGGGCGGGCATTTCTTCGAGTGCGCCGAGGCGAAATCCGAGCAGGATGCCGCGCTTGACCCAGGCATTGACGCGCCAGCCGGAGGTTGCAGCGGCATCGGGCTCGGCGGCACGCACCTGGCCGCGCTCAAGGGCGGAACGCAGCGCGAGAAAGGCGGTCATGGCGGCGGGATCGTTGACGGCATCCGGCCCGGCGGCAAAGTGCCGGTCAATTTCGCGCTCCAGTTGCTCCTGCCCAAGCTGACTGAGAGTCATGGCAAGACGAGTGTAACAAGAAGACAGGGACCGGGGGCGAGGGAGCAGTTGGCACGATCTGGACGCCGGAAGAAAAGCGCGCGTGGCATCAGGTTGCGCGGTCAGGCGGGAGGGATGCGGTGGAGAGCTGGCTTGGCGCGCGGGCTGCGGTTGGCGGCGATAGCGCGCAGGCGAAAACAGTTTTTGCCGGAGGGAATCATGGCCAGGGGAATGGGCCCCTCGCCGAAGCAGCCGTTGAAGTTTTTGGACTGGAGCCAGGCGGAGAGGCGGGGATCTGAAATCTCGGTATGGCCCTCAAAAAAATCGGGGCTGAGCCCGCACTGGATCAGCAGGTGATCGAGGTGCAACTCGATGACGTCGATTTCCCTGGTGAAATAGCGGCGGACGTTGCCTGCCCCGACTTCGACGCCGGTGTACGTGTGCCCTTTGCTGCGCGTTTTGACAACCATAGGTATAAGTCGAACGGTCCCGATGAATGGCGCCCGATGATGCGCATGGAAGGCGTCGAATGGGATCGATGAGGTAAGTCTAGGGAGAGGAATTGCCTCGCAGGAGGTGCATGGGCGGAAAAACGCGCGGTAATTCCTAAATTGAGGCGGTTGCGATGAGGGGTTCATTCCGGGAAGCCGAAGTTGGCCGTTGGCAGGGGGAAACAGACGCTCGGGCGGAAGCGCAAAAGTCCATGCGTATGCGATACTCGAAACGACATGTTCAAGCGAATCGTGCTGAAACTTTCGGGAGAGGCGCTGGCCGGGGCGCGCAATTTCGGGCTGGACGCGGACAAAGTGGCGGAAATCACCGGAGAGATCGCGGAGGTGCACGCGCTGGGCGTGGAGATCGCGGTGGTGGTGGGCGGAGGCAACTTTTTCCGCGGGGTGGAAGAGCAGGCCAAAGAGATGGACCGCGTGAGCGCGGACAACATGGGCATGCTCTCGACGGTGATCAACGCCATCGCGCTGCAGGACGCGCTTGAGCAGCGCGGCGTGCAGTGCCGGGTGATGACGGCAGTGTTCATGAACCAGATTGCGGAGCCATATATCAGGCGGCGCGCGGTGCGGCATCTTGAGAAAGGGCGCGTGGTGATCTTTGCCGCCGGGACGGGGAATCCGTTCTTTTCGACCGATACCGCGGCCAGCCTGCGCGCCATGGAGATCAAGGCCGATGTGCTGCTGAAGGGCACCAAGGTGGAGGGCGTTTACAGCGCGGACCCGGTGATCGTAAAAGACGCCGTGAAATACGACCAGATCACTTACATGCAGATCCTGCAACAGGGCCTGAAAGTGATGGACCTGACCGCGGTGAGCATGTGCAAGGACAACAACCTGCCCATGATCGTGTTCAACATGAATCAGCCGGGAAATATCCGGCGGGTGGTGCTGGGCGAAAAGGTCGGATCGCTGGTGACGGCGTGAAGGCGGGGAACAAGATACGAACAGACCAAGGGACCGAGAAAGCGCGCCACCGGGCAGGCTCAAGTCTTGCGTATCGGGCCATCGGCTGCTGACATCGCCCGACTTACAGGATTTTTCACTGCATTCCGCGTGTTCATCTTCGCTGACCATGCACTGCATTCTTGTTTCCTGGTTTCTTTTCGGCCCCTGCATTTCGGAGCGTCTAACTGTTCGTGGAAGCCGTCGCGCCAGCACCGCCGATAACCAAGCCAGCACCGCTGAGAGCCCTTACGGGGCTGCGCTGCTTCGCGGCCCTCAACATCGTATTTTTTCACTTTTCGGATCCGCGATGGTTCGGTTTTCTGGCGCCGGTGGTCAACTCCGGATTTATCTCGGTAAGCTATTTCATTCTGCTGTCGGGATTCGTGCTGGCCTATAACTACGGGGAACGCGCGCGCCAGGGAGAACTTGACCGCAAGCGCTTCTGGGAGGCGCGATTCACGCGCATCTATCCGATTTATTTACTGAGCCTGCTGCTCAGCCTGAATCTGCTGGGGTCGGAGTATCTGACACACACCAAGACTATGTTCTGGACGGGGGTGGTGCTGACGCCGCTGCTTCTGCAGGGCTTTGTTCCCGCAGTGTCGACGTTTCTGAACACTCCGGCGTGGACGATGTCGGCCGAGGCGGCCTACTACGTGATATTTCCCTGGGTGGCGAAGTGGAGGCGGCCGGAGCGCACATCGGCGCACGTGGCGAGGATGGCCGGCGTATGGGCGCTGGGGATGGTTCCGGGGGCGCTGTATATGGCATTCAATCCCGACGGCATCGCGCACCTCGACCGTTGGAGTTACGGCCCGTGGCTGTGGGCGCTTAAATACACCCCCTACACGCACGTGTTCAGTTTTGTCTTCGGCGTGATGCTGGCTGACCTGGACCGAATGATCGCGCGGTCGGCGCAATTGCGGCTGTGGCTCGGAATCGCCGGGTTCGGCGGGATTTATGGCTTGCTCAGCATGGGATCCCTGGTGCCGTATGCAATCATCCACGATGGATTGCTGATGCCGCTGTTCGGCTGCATCGTGCTGGGATTGGCGGGTGAAAATCCTCTGGCTCATGCGCTGGGAATTCGGCCGCTGGTTTTTGTGGGCGAGGCGAGCTACTGCCTTTACCTGTTGCACTACAACCTGTGGAACCTGGTGCATGGTTCGCACGTGCTCAATATTCTGGGCCTGAGCCGCTTCGATCCCTGGATCAGCTACGTTGTGTTGATCGGGCTGGCGATTCTCGCGCTCTATTTCATCGAGAAGCCGGCGCAGCGAAAGCTGCGGGAGTGGATGCATGCGACGACGGTGGTGAAGGCAGGGATCAGGGGTCAGGGACCGGGAACCGGGGGATAGTGACAGCGGGAGGACAGCAAAGTGCGCAGCCGCGAGGGCTGGGCGCTCCTTTGTTCAGATTGTGGCGCTGATGTGGCGCAGCTATTCAGGGGTCGACAGCGGGTGGTCGCCGTGCGGAACGGCGATCAAGGCAGTCGGGTTGGCGCCGGTTGGATAGGGCGACGCCTGGGTTCTCTCGATGGTTCCATCACTGGGATTGAGCTTGAATCCGGAGACCGAGTTGCCCAGGTAATTGGCGGTGTAAACGTAGCGGCCAAGCGCGGGGTCGACGACGATCGAAACCGGTTCCGTGTCGGTAGCGGTCGCCGCGGCGCCGGAGAGGCTGACGACTGCGGAAGGCGTACCGGTAGGCAGTGCGATGGCGTACGCCGAGACGGAGTTGTCCAATGAATTCGTCAGGTAGATAAAGATCCCACGGGGATCGACAACAATCGAACTCGGCTCGTTGCCGGTTTTGAAGGGACCGTTAACCATGAACTGCAGCGCATCGGTCGAAAGCACCGTGTAACCGATGAGTTCGTTGGAAGCGAAGTCAGTGACGAACACAAATCGGCTGACGGGGTCGCCGGTGAGCGCAGACGGCTTGACGCCGGATTGATAGGGGCTGCCTGAAACCGGGGTCAAAGCGCCGCCGGAGCCAATGCTGTAGCCGAAAAGCCAGCCGGGATTGGCGTTGCTGGTGGTGGGTCCGCCGGGATTGTAAGCAGACTTGTCGTAGGCGGCGACATAGACGGCGGTGCTGTTGGCTAGCACGGTGACAGCGGTGGGAATAATGGTGTCGCCCGAGAATCCGGGAACCGAGAGGGAGATTGTGGCAGCGGCGGAGCCGATAGCGCCTGAACTGAGGGCATACTCAGTGAGCGTGGCGGAGGTTGTCCCCGAGACGACGTAGAGATAGTTGCCGGCAGGGCTGACGGCGATCGAGACCGGAGTGTTTGCCAGGGTGACGTCGTCCTTTTCGGCGAGAATGCCGTGGTCATCGATGGAGAAGTGAACAACGGAATTGTTGCCCTTGTTGGCAACGTAGAGGTTGTAGTAGTCGGAGGTGGTGGCCATAGCCACGGGGCCGGAACCGCCCGATGAAACCGGCGAAGCGGCGCTGCGCAGCGCGCCCGACTGGGAATCGACGGCGTAGGTGTAAATCTGTCCGGCGCTGCCCGACGAGCTGCCGGCGGAACTGGCCACGAAAACATAGTCAATGGTGACAAGATCGCAGGCGGTAAAGAAGGCGGCCACGGTAAGGCCGATCAGAGAGACCAGAAAAAGCTGGCTCAATTTACTGAACTTCATGCGCTTCCTTCATCATGGGCTGGTGAATCGAAGCCCCGGGAAAACTCGTTAATGTTGTCCCCTTGGTCATTGTAAAAGCCGGATACGGGGGTTAGCCACCAACTCCGCAGCCGGAGAGGAGTGAATGCAGGCTGTCACGGCTCAATACCGCCTCCCGTGCCGTTGTGCGGAATTGCGGCTGCGGCGGTCGGATTATCGTTGCTCACGTAGGGGGAATTCTGCGAATCGAGAAGTGTTCCGTCGGTGATGCTCAGCTCGAAGCCGGAGACAGTGTTGTCAAGAAAATTGAGTGTGTAAAGGAAACGCTCCGTTGAGGGATCGATTCCGATGGCGACAGGCTGCAGGCCGGTGGCATAAGTGCCAATGCTCGAGAGCGCGCCAGTGGACGAGATCGAATAGGCGGTGACGTCGCTGTCCTGGGAGTTGGCCACATAGGCAAAAGGATAGGCAGTATCAACGACGATGGCCGAAGGCTGATTGCCGGCGGAGAAAGGACTGCCGGCGAGCGTGTCGAGGGCACCCGGAACCGGAGCCGAACTGGACGCAACCGAGTAGGCCAGGACGAGGCCACGGGAGAAGTCGGTCACATAGACGTGGGAGCTGGAAGCGTCGCTGGCGATGGCGGAAGGCTTGACGCCGGCTGCAAATGGCGAGCCGGCCAAGGGAGTGAGAACGCCACTGGAGCCGACCGAGAATCCGAAGACATAGCCTGCGCTGGGCGTGACAGAAGAGTCGTAGGCGGTTACGTAGACATCGGCGCCCGAAGCGAGGACGTTGACGGCAGTGGGCACAATGACGTGCGAGGCGCTGGCGCCGGAAAGAGTCAAGGGCCAATACTGCCCGTTGACGGCGGCGTTGGCGAGCGGCGGCGTTTGAATGGCAACCGGCGTCGTCCCGCTGGCGGGCGTGAGCGCGAAGACGCCGATGGAGCCGGAGCAGGGTTCGGCGTCAGAGCAGATGGGCAGCGGCTGGTAGAGATCGACGACAAAAAGGTTGGATTTATTGGCGGCGATGGCGAGAGGAAAGATTCCCGGAGTGTTGACGGTGTTATATGGATAGAGCTTGCCGTCGGTGCCGATGCCGAATTGAACGATGGTGTTGTCGTCTTCATTGACGACAAAGAGGCTGCCGTAATCGACGGAGACGGCCTCGGCCACGGGATTACGCCCCTGGGAAGGGAAGGGCGAAGTAGGAATCTGGCGCATGCGTCCGGACTCGGAGTTGATCTCGAAGACATTGATCTCGCCGTAGTTGTTGGCGCCGGCCGCTTTGGCGCAAGCCACGAAGACGAAATCGACAGTCAGGGTTTGAGTCAGCTGGGAGCAGGCCGTGACGAGCGAAGCCGCCAGGAGGCTAGCCGCGCCGACCACGAGAAGGGCAAAGCCGGAGCGAAGGCGTCCAGAGCT
>JASHSG010000164.1 GCA_030040935.1 Acidobacteriaceae bacterium
CTGCGCCGCCGCCAAAAGTGCCATCGTTAATAACACCGCGATTCCAACGCCGCCCCGTACAAGTCTTTCGCGCAAAAATCTCTCCACCCTCGCTCCTGTCGAAATCAAGTCTTGGCTGATAGCTGATGGCTGTTCTCACTCGCTCCCAGGTCCCTTGCTCGTCCCCACTCCGGGCGGGTACTGGTCGAAAGTCCGCGTCACCGGCTTGCCCAGCAGAAACTTGTCGGCAAAAGCCAACAGCGCGTCCCAGTCTCCCTGGACCATTCCGTGCGGACGGTCAGCCCAACTTACGCCGAGCTTGTCTGTCGCATGGAAAAACGCATACGCCGGCCGCGCCGCCACAATCGATTGATATACGCCGTTCGCATTCACGTTCTGATCGTGGTCGCCCTCCAGGCTGATCAGCGGCCGCGGCGCCGCCAGCGCAATCAGCCAGTGCTCGTCGAACGGCAGCTTGTCCGGCTGGCCCCAGAACTGGTGCAGGTGCGGCGAAAACCAGTTGGGATACTTTCGCACCATCTCTGTGAGTCCTTCCTTGCCGCCGCGGTCGGGCACCGATCCGCTGAATCGATACGCAGGCGTCCCTCCGCCTGAGCTCGCCACCGGCGCCACCATCGCGAAGCGCTCGTCGAACGCCCCCGCAATCAGCGCCGCCTTTCCCGTGCGCGACACGCCGGTAATGATCAGCTTGTCTTTGTCAATCGCCGGATCGGTCACAAGATAGTCCACGATCCGCGAAGCGCCCCACGCCCACGCGCGCAGCAGTCCCCAATCGTAATTTGGATAGGCCGGAAAGAATCGCGTTGTCCGGTAGGCCCAGCTTCCGTCGGCCAGCCGCAGCGTTGTGTCCTCGCCGCAATCGTTGTTGTTGAACATCACAAACGCAAATCCATGCGCGATCGCCGGGTTGCTCTCGGCAATCTGTTCTGCCGTGCGCGGCCCGAAGGCGCGCATGCGCGGAGCATTCGCTCCGGCTGGATTACCCGGTCCCGCCGGCGCGCTGCCCGGTCCCGGCCCCGGTCCGCGTGAAGCATCCGCCGCAGCCGGGCCAACCACCAGCAAAACATCTTCGTTGCGTCCCTGGTTTGCTCCCTGAGCCAGATGCGGCAATGGCGTCGCCCCCGGCGGCGTGCCCGAAGGCGAAATCAGCGCCGCAAAAGGCCCTCCCTCGGCCGGCGTAAAAATTCCGATGTCCAGGCTCAGGCTCTGCTGCGGTCCAAATGTCAGATGCACGAGGCGATACTTCACCTTGCCGCCCATCAGCATCTGGGAGCTCACTTCCACGCCCTTCACGTTGCCCGGCGGCGGCGGAGCCAGCCCCACAGCGTAATACTCGAGCACGCGTTTCATCTCTTCGCGCCGTTCCTGCCACTGCTTGAGCGTCTTCACCTTGTGCCCATTCGCGAGCGTCATCACGTCGGGCATCTCGGGCCGGTTCGGCAGCTGGTCCACGCCCGGCATGTCGGGCATCGCGGTCCTGATAGGCGGAATTGGAATCTCATTCGGATCGGGACGGTCCGCAATGCCCGAGCTCGCCGTCTGCCCTGCCATCGAACACGCCAGCACCGCCGCCAGCCCCGCAACACCATCGCGCAACCATTTCATCGATAAAGCTCCCCGCTCGCTGACCCGCTGACTCGCTCACCTTCTACTTCAATTCATACGGCTTCTCCGGCTCCGGCACCGGCTCTGGCGCTTTAGGCATCTTCGCTGGATCGATCTTCACCGCGCCCGCCAACCCCGCCCCTGTCACATTCTCGATACTCAAAAGCGGCCCATCGAATCCCGTCACCTTCACTTGCCGTATCACCACGTCCTTCATATTCGCCAGCGAGATTCCGCTCTTGCACGTGCCCGTTACATCTGTAAGCGAAAAACCAATCAGCGGTTTGCGCGGATGAATCTCCACCGCCTCCACCAGCACCGGCACATCCGTCACGCGAATGTTCGAAAAATGAAAGTCGCGAAACGTCGGTATCCCTTCATCGCCCGGCACGGGAAATTCATCCTGTTTCCCGCTGTTCAAATTGTTCAAGCGCAAAAATCCCTGCTTTGTCCCCGACACATCCAGGTCGTTCACCGTAACATTCTCAACAAACGCTCCGCGCCCTGGCCGGCTCTTGATGTATATCGCGTGCGTTCGCGCGCCAACGCACTTTGAGTGCTCAACCGTCACGTTGCGAATGCCCGCCGACGTCTCGCTCCCGATCCCCACGCACGCAAACGCCCGGTCGGTAAACGTGCAGTTCGCGATGCGCACGTCCTCGGTCGGCCGGTTGATGGTATACCCTTCCTCGCCGCGCCCCGACTTCAGCGAAATGCAATCGTCGCCGGTTTCAAACCTGCAGCCGTCGATGACCACGTGCCTGCACGAGTCCACATCGATCCCGTCCGCGCCGCTGTTGACAACCACATTCTTGAAACTCACGTTCTCGCAATAAACCGGATGGATCGACCACATTCCCGTCTGCGTGGTCGAGCAGTTCTCCACGCTCACGTTGCGGCAGTTCGTAAACTCCAAAAGCGCGGGCAGCCGCATTCCCGTCGCGCGCTCCACACGTCCTTTGATGGCGTCGCTCGCCACAATCTTGCCCGGCCCCGTGATGCCCAGGTTCTCGCCGTCGACTCCCGAAATCAGCGCGCTGTATCCCTTGATCCATCGCCCCTCCCAGCGCACCTCCGTCACCGGATAATCGGCCATGTCGCCCGAGCCCAGCAAACTCGCGCCGTCTTCAATCCGCAGCAGCACGTCGCTCTTCAGCCTCAGCGCGCCCGTTGCATAATCTCCCGCCGGAACCACCACTTCGCCTCCGCCCAGCGCCGCGCATCGGTCGATTGTCAGTTGCAGCGCCGCCGTATCTTTCGTCTTGCCGTCGCCCGCCACACCCTGGTCGCGGACATTGAGCGAGGCCTTCGGTCCGCCCTCCATCGTTTTCGCCGGATGGTGATGAATGGGAACGGGCCCCGGTCCACTTGCTGTTTCTGCCAGACCAAGGCCGCTGAGCGAAGCTGCCACGGGCGCCACCAGCGCACCCTGCGCCGCCGCCTTCAAGAGATTCCTGCGATCCAAAATTGTGCTCACGTGTGCCGCTGCCTCCGCTGGCAGGAAATGTGCGCCGGGGGTCTGGCTTAAGTGGACTGACCACTTGCGGCGCGTCAGCAATCTTCAGCGAGCGGGAACCGCATGTCAAGTTTCGTCGGCCTCAGACAGCTTCGATGCGCCTCGCAACGTCACGTCTTTGCAGCCGGCGGAGAAACTGAGTGAGATTCGTTGTTTTTGAAAGCTCGCGGATTTTTGCGTGCCAGTAAGGCCCAGGGTTTCGTCAGGTCCCCTGGTATTGCTCGTCGCTCACCTGCTCCAGCCAGTCCACCGCTTTTCCATCGAGCCGTTCCTGGATCGCGATGTGCGTCACGGCCGTCTCCGGTCCCGCCCCATGCCAATGCTTCTCGCCGGGCTCGAACCACACCACGTCGCCGGGCCGGATCTCCTCGATTTCGCCGCCCCAGCGTTGTGCACGCCCGCAGCCCGCTGTCACAATCAGCGTCTGCCCCAGCGGGTGCCTATGCCATGCCGTCCGCGCCCCCGGCTCGAACGTCACGCTTGCGCATTGCATTCGCGCCGGCTCCGGCGCCTGAAACAGCGGATCGATCCTCACTGCGCCCCTGAACCAGTCCGCAGGTCCCTTGCCTGAGGGCTGGCTGCCACTCCGTCTGATCTCCATCTTCCAGTTTCCCTCCGCCGCAAAATGGGCTCGCTAACTTTGTAACCCATCGCGGCCCCACGCTTTCAGCCCGTCACGCCTTCCACACCCCGATTCAGTACCGAAATACCCCTCAAATCTGCACATTCGATGTTGCATTTTGCATCGAAACCCCTTTAATATGCGTCAATTGAAGAGAATGCCACTGGCCGTCTCGAACTCGATTGACGCCCCCGCCGCCCCGCCTGCGGCTTTGCCCCGCCTGCGCGTCGGCAAGCTTTGTATCGCCGTTCAGGGAGCCACCCCAGCCGAGCTCATTTCGCGTGCCGAAGCAGCACTTAAAGATTCTGTTTTCATTGAGTTCCGTCTCGACCTGCTGCCCAGGCCCGCCGCTGCCCTCGCTGACCTCAAAGCCCTGCTGACCCGCCGGCGCGACATCACCGCCATCGCTACCTGTCGCCGCAAGGCCTTTGGCGGCAAATTCACCGGCTCTCTCAACGCCGAACTCGAAATCCTCCAGAAAGCCGCCGAATCCGGCTGCCACATCGTCGACCTCGAACTCGATTCGGCCGACCAGTGTACTCGCCCCCAGCTGGCCAAGTTCCGCGCCGCGCTCCGAGCCGCCGGCGCCTCCCTCCTCATCAGCTCGCACGACTTCACCCGCACCCGCCGCCCTGATGGCCTCAACCAGACCGCCCAGCGCGTCGCCGCCTTCGAGCCCGACTTTGTCAAAGTCGTCACCACCGCCCGCTCCCTCACTGACAATCTTTCCGTCCTGCAGATGATTGAGGACCAGTCGCTCAACCAGCACATCGTCGGTATCGCAATGGGCGAGGAGGGCCTCATCAGCCGCGTCCTTAGCCCGCGCGCCGGCGCCGCCTTCACCTTTGCATCGTCGGCCGACGGCGCCGAAACCGCGGCCGGCCAAATCCCCGCGCGCACGCTCCTCGATCTCTATCGCCTCGAGCAGCTCGACCAGGCCACCCGCATCTTTGCCGTCGCCGGCAATCCCATCGCCCACTCGCTTTCGCCCCTCATGCATGCTACGGCCTTCCGCCGCGAAAACCTGAACGCCGTCATGCTGCCGCTCAAAGTCAAATCGCTCGGCGATCTGCTTACCGTCGTTCGCGATCTGCCCCTCGATGGCGTCGCCGTCACCATGCCGCTCAAGCAGGAAGT
>JASHSG010000165.1 GCA_030040935.1 Acidobacteriaceae bacterium
CTGGCACAAAGTTATTCTTACCCCGCCGGCTCCGCTAGCTCCGCTTCCATTCCTTGATCAGTTCCAGCACCTCTTCGGCGTGGCCCTGTGGCACAACCTTGGGATAAATGTGCAAGAGTGTCTGGTCCGACCCGATCACAAAGGTCGTCCGCTCAATGCCAAACGCCTTCTTCCCGTACATGTTCTTTTCCTTCAACACATCAAACTGTTTGCAGACTTTCTCGTCTACATCACATAGGAGTGAATACGGGAGGTCGAACTTCGCCCGGAACTTGGCCTGTTCGCGGGGTGTGTCGCGGCTGATGCCCAGGACCACGGCGCCCGCGGCCTGGAGCTTTTTGAACGTATCGCGGAAGCCGCAGGCCTCAATGGTGCAGCCGGGGGTATCGGCCTTGGGATAAAAAAAGAGGATCACCGGCTTGCCGGCGAAGTCCGAGAGGCTCACGGTTTTGTCTTCGTCTGTTTGCAGGGTAAAATCGGCTACCTTCTCGTTCTGCTTCATGGGGAATATCCTCTCTGTAGATGGGCGGGCTCGCGCGCAACCTTCCGATTTCATCGGACTGCTCATTTCGATTATTGTCGAGGGAAGTCAAACGTGTCATCGCGGAGAACAAGTCGTTTGTGGATAAAGGCAGCGGTGCTGCTCGGTCCGGCTGTATTCGTTTTCGCTCGACCTGCGTCGGCGCAATATCCCGGCCAGATCGCCAAGCCCGACACTAGCGTTCCCGACCTGCGCGCTGTCGGGGTCTTCGAGTGGACCGGCGATGAAACGCATCCCAGGGCCGCCCGTCTTGTTCCCATTTGTATCTACGACGGACAGGATCTCAATGACGCCGGCATTTATCTCACCCAGCCCGAGCCCCTCGCACTCCAAAGCGACGTGGAGTATCAGCTGCAGCAGGACGGCATGCCCGTCGGCCTTTTCGACATTGACACCTCAGCCCGCGAGCAGGGAGGATGGGTCGGCTACGGTAAGTGGAAGCCGCTCTCCCCGGCCAAACCTGCCCCAACGCAAGTGGCCAGGGTAGATGAAAACGACGATGCCCAGAGCGACGTGCCTGTTCTCCATCGCAAGCATCATGCCGATGATTCCGGTGGGGGATCGAGCTCGGGCTCTGGCTCCGGCACAAGTTCCGGGTCAAGCTCCGGCGCGCCCGCTCCCGATCCCGATCGCCCCACGCTGCACAAGGGCGGCGACGCCTCAGCCTCGGGCTCCAGCTCCGGCAGCGGTTCGAGTCAGTCTGGCTCAAGCTCGAACTCGAGTTCCGATTCCAGCGCTCCTCCGCCAGACTCCGACCGTCCGGTGCTTCATCGCAGCGATGACAGCTCATCGTCCGCCGACACGTCGTCCGGCGACTCCAATCAACCCAAGCTCAAAAGGAAAAAGAAGGACGACGATGAGGGCTATGTTGAAGATGTTGACACTGCGGCCGATCCGAACCGCCCCCGTCTAACGCGCGACAGGTTTGCTGGCTATGGCGCACCAGTCGTTCCCACTCTCTTCGGCCTCCCGGTTGACATGCATCAAACTGTCGCCGTTTCTGACGCGGCAGATCGTCCTGAGCATGCTTGGAACTACACCTGGGCCAACCCCGACGATGAATCCAGGATGCAGGCTGCAATGGAGGACTTTGCTCGCACGTCGCTCGGGCTCGATGTGGTGCCTGCTGCCACGGCCAAGCCAACTGCCAAGGCAGCTTCAGCACACAAGAGCCCCAGGCCCGCCGCTCCTCCCGCTCCGCTGCTCGTCGAGCAATTCCGCGTCTTTGAGCTGGCTTACGGCTCCGGCGCCACCATGGTTCTCTCCGCGCATACCGCTGGCACGGGCGCCAATGAGAAATTCATCACTCTGATTGCCCAGCCGGATCTTTACGGCGGCGTCAACGTTCTCGTGAAAAATATCACCGACGCCGCGACCCTTGATTTGACGCCTCGCATGCGCCTGGTCGACGCCGTCGACGCCGAGGCAGATAACCGTGGCGAGCTTCTTTTCGAGCTTCGCGGAGCCACCCAGCGCCAGTTTGCCCTCTATCGCGTCCTGCGCGGCGACGCCACCCGCATCTTCTTAAGCGCCCAGGAATCCATCGCTCTAGTTCCTGTTGCAAACTGAATTCTGGCCGCTCGGCGCGCAGCTCCTCTGGCTTCAGATCAAACCCGCCTCGGTTGATCGCCGCCGGAACAATCCATTCGGCGGGTCCGCACGGATCGCGTGGATCCGCCGGTCCGCGGCTGTTTGTTCTTTGTGCACTCCCTCGCAGTACTTTCGCTTGCTCTTTTCCGCGCGGGACACGCATTCTTGCGGGGCGTCCTATACAATACCCATATACAAGTGGGCACATTGACACTTCTCAAGGATTCCCCTCAGAATGGCATCTGTAACCGCCGTCCCTTCGAACGATCCCATTACAACAGCCTTAACCGAGCCCACTTCTCTCGTTTCCGCCGATAGCGCATCGACGTCCGCCTCCGTCGCCGCCAAGGCCGTTGCCAAGTGGCGCCTGCTCCGCATGGGCCGCGCCAACGCCGTTAGCGACGGGTTGAGTTGGGGGATGTTGCTGGTGATTGGGCTCTTTCACGCCGGCGCCCTCGCGGCATTATTCCTGTTCAGCTGGCAGCGGCTCCTGGTCATGGTGATCATCTACGTTTTGGCCATCAACGTTGGCATCGGTATGTGCTATCACCGCCTGCTCACGCATCGCGGCTACCGGGTGCCCAAGTGGCTTGAGTATGCGATGACTTTCTGTGCCACCCTTTCGCTTGAGGGTGGGCCGATCTTCTGGGTCTCCACGCATCGCGTCCATCATCAGCTCAGTGACAAGGAAGGCGATCCCCACACCCCGCGTGAAGGCGGCTGGTGGGCGCACGCAGGATGGATCCTTTTCGGCCAGTCATTGCATGCGCAGACCGAAGTCCTGGCTCATTATTCGCCTGACCTGACGCGCGACCGGTTCCATGTCTGGATGAGCAGGTTCCACTGGCTGCCTGTTTGCATCAGCGGCCTACTGCTTCTGGCCGGCGGGTGGTACTGGGGCGGCTTTTTGAACGGCCTCGCCATGCTGATGTGGGGAGTCTTTCTTCGCGTCACCATCGGCCTCCATGCCACATGGCTCGTCAACTCGGCAACCCACATGTGGGGCCGCCGCCGCTTTGAAACTCACGACGACTCCCGCAATAGCTGGTGGGTCGCGCTGCTTACCGGCGGCGAAGGTTGGCACAACAATCACCATGCTCATCCCGTCTCCGCGCGCCACGGCCTCACCTGGTACGAGATCGATCCCAACTTCTGGGGCATCTGGATCCTGTCCAAGATCGGCCTTGCCCGCAAAGTCCAGGTCGCTAAGTTCGATCGCAAGAACCCCAAACCGGCCGGGATGTGAGCTGGGAGCCCCTCACCTCGTCAACTTCACCCGCACCCACTGAACCAGGAAGAACGCCAGCGCCACCACCAGCACCAGCACGCCTGCGGGAAACCCAACATACCGGTAGGTGTCTACGTAGCTCACTGCGTGCCCGCCGAGCTCATTCCATCCGAGCAGCGCGAAGATCGCGACGCAGGTGGTCGCGAAAAACGTCAAAAACGCCGACGCCACGGCCAGCAGCAAGCTCTGGAACAGGCTGAACCCTCCAACCGGGAACCCGAACACGGTTCGCCCCCGTCCGCCGTGCGCCATTTGCTCCATCATCTCCGCACCTCTCTCGTCTAGAATACAAATTCATGGCCGGTACTGCGCAAATTGAGTTGTGGCACGCTGAGAAGGTCGCCACTCAGGTCACCGTGCTCACCGCTCCCAACGGCATCCGCTACGCGGTCTGGGGCGAAACCCGCGTCTCCGACTCCGATCTTGAACGTCTCGTCGGCGCCGTCCCTGTCTCGCTCGCGCCTGCGCTCCGCCAGCGCGCCTACTATTTCGTCCCTCTCGCCATCGCCGACACCGGCGAGAATCTCGTCGCCCCTGCCTACACTGTCGAGCTCGGCGACCGGGCCATCTGCCATCGCAACGCCGAATTTGGCGCCACCGAGGCCGTCTTCCTGTCCACACGCCTCGTCGAAGACCGCTTCGGCCTCGCCTTCGAGTTCTTCATCAATGTCGCCCATAACTTCGTTGAGGTGGCCAGCGTCCCTGAAAGCTTCGCCACTCTCGTCTGGTCGCAGGCCGAGGCACAGGTCCGCGGAGAAACCAGCCAGGACGCCTGGGAGACCCGGCGTCGTGCCCTCGAGCCCCATCCCGGTGCCAAGACCTTCGACGAGCGCTCTCGAAACGGCTTCTTCGAGTCTTCGTTCTCCGACGCTCTTGCCATCTATATGCTCTCGCTCGCCGTTGACTTCGACTACCACGATCTCCGCGAGCGCGAGTACCCGCTCCTCGCCGCTCCAGCCCTCGCCGAGCGGCTCCGCCACGTCGCCGGCCTGTTCCCTTCGAACTCGGGCTACGAATTCCAGATCCATTACCGTCGCAAAGGCTAAGGCCGATTGCTTCAATCCGTTTTTGAAAGGGCACGGCTTCTGACGTGCCGCAAAAGCCGTACAAAGACGGGGCTTTAGCCCCTGAGGGACAAATTCTCAAACTGGCCCGCTGCCAGGCGTTCGTCAAGATCGTCGGTCGCCAACGATGACCCGGAGGCCGCTCATCAACGAGGTTCTGCCCGCATGATTGTCGCTCTCTTCGGCGCCACCGGCATGATTGGCCAGGGAGTTCTCCGCGAATGCCTGCTTGATTCAGGCGTCGCGTCGGTCGTCTCCGTCGGCCGCTCCGCAACGGGCGTGTCCCATCCCAAACTCCGCGAGATCGTTCACGCCAATCTCACCGATTACACAACCCTCGAATCCCAGCTCTCCGGTTTCGATGCCTGCTTCTTCTGTCTTGGCATTTCTTCGGCGGGCCTCAGTGAAGAACAGTACACGCGCGTTACATTTGACATTACGCTTTGCGCCGCGGAAACCCTCGCCCGCCTCAATCCCGGCATGATCTTTGTCTATGTCTCCGGGCAGGGAACCGATAGCTCCGAGCACGGCCGCACCATGTGGGCGCGCGTCAAAGGCCGCACCGAAAATGCCCTTCTCCGCCTGCCCTTCAAAGCTGCTTTCATGTTTCGACCCGGAATCATCGTGCCCCGCTTCGGCGCCCGCTCACGCACCGCGCTCTATCGCATCCCTTACGCGCTCACCCGCCCGCTGCTTCCGCTCCTGCTCCGCGCGTTTCCCAATCTGGTGCTGACTACGGATGAAATCGGCCGCGCCATGCTCCTCGTCGTCCGCTACGGTGCGCCAAAGCCCATTCTTGAAATCCGCGACATTCGCTCCCTGCTCACCTTTCATTCAGTAGCCTGAATCCCAGATCCGCTCGTTTTTGGCCGATCGCGCCGACTCTCTGGGCGTTCCGGCCCGTGCTCCGCGGGGCCGTGGTAACCTGAACAAAATTCATCCCCTGGGGTCAGCGCGGGATGCAAATTCGCCATCGGGTTCCTGTCTGGCTCATGGGACTCACCAACCTGTCCTATGGCCTGTACGGCGGCGTCATCGCCTTCGCCATTCCGCAATTGCTGGGTAACCATCAGGTCCCTGAAGCAACCATCGCCGGTCTCACGGCCGTCGCCATCTCGCCTGGCTTCTGGGCGTTCCTTTTCAGCCCCATCCTCGACGTTCGCTTCAGTCGCCGTTTCTATGCGGCAGCGCTCGCCGCCTTTGCCTCGTTCACGCTCATTGTTGCCTTTCTATCGCTCGGCCACCTCGCATTGCTTCGGGTCGTGCTAACCATCGGCTTCTTTGCCATCTACCTCTATCAAAGTGCCCTCGGCGGCTGGCTGTCTTCTATCACCTCTGCGGACGAGGAAAACCTGGTCAGCGTCTGGATGACCATTGGCAACACTGGCGGCTTTGGCCTCATGGCCATCGGATGCAATCAGATCGTGCGCCACCTCCCGCCATCACTCGCCGCTCTGATCCTCGCCGCGTCCGTCCTCGTGCCCATCATTCCCTTTCCCTTCATGCAGGCGCCCGGCCCTGACCGCCGTCTCGCCGCTGAGTCTTTCACGCAGTTCTTTGCTGACCTCGTTTCGCTCATTAAGCGTCGCGAAGTCCTCATCGCGGTTGCCCTCTTCGTTTCTCCCGCCGCCACTTTTTCGCTCACTAACTTCCTCGGCGGCCGCGGCTCGGACTTCCACGCATCGCCGGGCTTTGTCGGCCTCGTCGGGGGCGCGGGAGTTGCGCTCGCGGGAATCGTTGGCTGTCTCGTCTTTCCCGCCCTCAGCCGCCTCATGCCGCTTCGACCCTTTTATCTTGCTGTAGGAGTTGCCGGTGCCGCCTGCACCCTCTCGCTCATCCTGCTGCCCCGCGTTCCGGCTTCATTCGCTGTCGTTCTCATTGCCGAAAACCTCTTCCAAAGCCTCGCCATCACCGCCGCCACCGCCATTGCCTTCGAGACTATCGGGCAGAACAATCCGCTCGCCTCCACCACCTTCTGTTTCCTTCTCTCTGCTTATGGAGTGCCCATCACTTACATGCTCTACGTCGATGCTTTCGGCTTTACCCGCCGCGGAATCGCTGGAGCTCTCGGCATCGACGCCGTTACCGGCATCGTTGCCAGTGTTCTGCTCGGCCTCATGCTCTTCTCGCTGGCCCGCAAATCCCGAAGTTCGCCCCTCGCTGAGAGTTGAGGACAGAGAGCCAATGGTTGACGGCTGCCCTTCACGCCACTAGCCGCTAACCGCCGTTATAGACCCGCCGCGGACGGACCTGGCCTTGGCTGAGAAGGTAGCCGTAGACGAAAACCAAATCCGGCATCGCAGTGGAGCGCGGCCACCCCGGCAGGCGCCTCCCTGACATCCCCTGCCGTCGGAGCCACCTATGCGGCCGCGCTCTTCAGCACAAACCAGGCAAACATCACCCGAACAACGACGCGGCGGACGACGCTCGGGTCGGTTCGCTTGACGATCCAGGCCAGAATGCCCAGCCCATTCATCGCCGCCACCACCGTGCGTGATGCGTTGTCGCCGGCCACGCTCTGCTGCCCTCCGTACATCACTGCCATCCGGCGCGTCGCACAGGGCGAACAGACTTCCGCGACCACAACACATAGACCGGAACACCCAGCAGCACTAGGATCAGTCCCGGCCACGTGTACTGCGGCTTGTAGCGAAGCAGTGCCGCGCAGATGCCTGAGGCCATGACGATGTAGAGCACCGGCAGGAACGGATAGCCAATGGCCTTGTACGGCCTCGGCGCGTCCGGCTGCTTCACCCGCAGCACGAAAAGCCCCATGATCGTCAGTATGTAGAAAACCAGTGCCGCGAAAATGATGTAGTCGAGCAACTGGCTGTAGGAGCCGGAGACGCAGAGGATCGTAGTCCACATCGCCTGCACAACCAGCCCCGTTGCTGGCGTGCGGAAGCGCGGGTGAAGTTTGCCCACCGATTGAAAGAACAGTCCGTCCTGCGCCATCGCATAGTAAACGCGCGCGCCGGCAAGCGTCATCCCATTTGCGCAGCCAAAGGTCGAGACCATGATCGCCGCTGCCATCAGGTAGCCGCCAAAATGCGGAAAAATCTGCTGCAATACTGCGGCGCCGATCCGGTCCTCGGCTGCATATTGTATGCCCCGGGCAAAAACTGTCGCGCCGTGCGCATCGCCATGCAGCGGCAGCACCATCATGTACGCCGTGCTGGCCAAAAAATACGTGATTACGACAAATCCCACCCCCAGCGCCAGCGACATTGGAACGTTGCGTCTGGGTTTCTTGATCTCCCCCGCCGCAAAGGTGACGTTGTTCCAGGCGTCGCAGGAAAAAAGTGACCCCACTTGCGCGATCGCCAGCACCATGATCGACCCGACCAGCGCAATGGGCCCCTGCACGCCTACCTGCACTGGATGGAGCGAATGCCAGCCAGCATTGCGCCAGAATTGACTCCAGTCGGCCCCAAAGTTTGCCGCCAGCGCCGCGCCGCTTCGCCCGATTGAAAACCCCAGCAAGATCAACCCCGCCAGCGCCAGCGCCTTCGCCACCGTGAAAACATTCTGCAGACCCGCTCCGAACTGAACGCCCCGAATATTGACCGACGCAACAAATGCCACCACCGCGATACCGGCAAGGTTTGCGGTGTTCACGCCGATATCCATGTTGCCCAGCACCATCGGTCCCACCGGGATCGCCGGAACATGCGCAATGTGCCACAGCCAGTGCGTGCTTGAGATCGCCGGGAAAAAGACTCCGAGGAATTTGCCGAAGGCCACGCAAACTGCAGCAATCGTTCCCGTCTGGATGACGAGGAAGAGGGTCCATCCGTAGAGAAATCCCCAGAGCGATCCCAGCGACTCCCGCAGGTAAACATACTGCCCGCCGGCTTTCGGCATCATGGCCGCAAGTTCACCGTAAGAGAGAGCGCAAATCAAGGTCATGGTTCCGGTCACGATCCATGCGGCGAGAAACAGCGCTGGAGAATCGGTGAGCCGCGCGATGTCGCAATCTACGATGAAAATGCCGCTGCCGATCATCGAGCCGACAACCAGTGTGGTGGCGCTGAACAGTCCGAGGCTCTCGACCATCTGCGTGCCCGCAGCGGCGGAGGAAGACGAGCTCAGCGGTTCTTCGGGTCTAGTCATCTATTTGCCTCCGCCGGCGTGGAGTTGCATGCGAGCCCATCCTGTTTCCGCCGCCGTCTTACGATTCCCTTGCTCTCCATCAAACATGGTCCGCGCCAGTTTCTACAAGCGATTTCTAAAGGCCGCAGCGGCTTTAACCCCGCGATGACTTGGGAAATGGATCGCGCGCGGTAGAATCTCTTCTTGACCGGGAATGGTGTGTTCATTTGGCTTGTTTAATCGCTCGGCTGCAATTTGCTAAGCGGGTCGATGAAGGAACCCGGAACTGAACATCCGCTTCTCGACCGGGGGGCAGGGGGTTCATGAGAACTCATTCCGCAGTCATTGTGGCAGGTGCGTTTTGTCTGGCGGGCGCGGCGCAACTCGCGGCACAACAGACCGCTCCGCCACCGGACAAAATTGTGGCCACCATCGATGCAACTCAGGCTGGCGTCCCGGTCTCAAAATACGAATACGGCATGTTCATCGAACACATTGGCCAGACGATGTACTCGAGCCTTTGGGCCGAAATGCTCGACGATCGCAAATTCTATTTCCCGATTACATCGCAGAAACCTGAACCACCGGCCCAGCCGCAGCGCAATCCTATGCGAATGCAGCTCCGCAAATGGCGCCCCATCGGACCTGACCAAGTCGTCTTCATGGATGCGGTCAAGCCCTTTGTCGGCGTCCAGAGCCCCTGCATTCAGCTCGATCCCGCAACTCCGCATGGGATTAGGCAAAACGGCATCGCGCTTGTCAACGGGAAAAAATACACCGGCCGCATCTACCTCCGCGGAGCATCCGGCGCCCACGTCAAGATCGCGCTCGTCTGGGGCGACGGCACGAAAGACCGCGAGACCGTCTTCATTCCCGCACTTACCAGCACCTACAGGAAATATCCGCTCGCTTTCACTTCGGCGGCCGACACCACCAACGCCGCTCTCGAAATCACAGGAATCGGCGCGGGCAGCTACCACATCGGTACGCTTTCGCTCATGCCCGCTGACAACATCGAGGGCTTTCGCGCCGACACCATTCCGCTCATCCGGCAAATTAAGTCTGGCTTCTGGCGCTACGGCGGCAACTACACTTCGAACCTGATCTGGTACCACACCATCGGCGACATCGATAAGCGCCCGCCCGACTGGGACAATGCATGGAACGCCATGCAGACCAACGACCTCGGCATGGACGAATTCATGACGCTCTGCCGCCTCATCGGCGTCGAGCCTTACATCAGCGTCAATGCCGGCCTCGGCGACTCGCACTCCGCGGCGCAGCAAGTCGAGTACATGAATGGAGCGATCTCCACCGTCATGGGTGCCGAGCGCGCGAAAAACGGCCATCCCGCTCCGTACCACGTCGAGTTCTGGAATATCGGCAACGAGCCCTGGGGGTCATGGCAAATCGGCCGTACTGATCTCAAATATTTCATGATCAAGCACAACGAATTTGCCATGGCGATGCGCGCCGTCGACCCGTCCATTACCCTCATCGCCTCGGGACTCATGCTTGAAGACTGGTACCTGACTGGCGAAAATCGCGCCAGGTACGCCGGCAATCTCGGCCCCTTATACGGCTCCGACGTCGACTGGACCGGCGGCTTCCTCAAGCAAGCCTGGGGCAACTTCGACGGCATCTCCCAGCACTGGTACGGCCAGCCCGGCCGGCGCCTCGACGTCGATAAGGAGCGCAGCCTTCCGCTCGATGCCGCCACCGACGACGCTTACGTTAAGGTGGATCAAACCCTGCTCCAGTTCGCGCGCTATCCCGCCGATCTCGTCCACGGCGAGGCCGAAGAGTGGCAGGGCTACCAGCAGCGCTTCCCGGCTATGACGCAGAAAAACATCTTCCTCTCCATCGACGAGTACGCCTACTTCGGCGGCGGCTTCGGCCGGCCCGTCACGCTCAAGCAGGCGCTCGCCTATGGCATGATCTTTAACGAAATGCTGCGCCACACCGATTCGCTCACCATGGCCGCGCACACCACCGGCGTCTCCACCATCGACTTCAACCGCACCGCCGCCACCATGAACGTCCTCGGCCTCACCTTCAAGCTCTATGCCGACAATTTCGTCGGGGCCATCCCCGTCGCCCTCTCTGGAAACTCGCCGCAGCCAGCGCCTAGATTCCCTCCCGGCGGCGATCAACCTAAAACAAGTTCCGGCAGCGCAACTTATCCCCTCGACATGTTCGCTGCGCTCTCTTCGGATAAGAAATCTCTGATTGTTTCCGTCGTCAACGCCACCGAATCCGAGCAATCCTTCGACCTGCATGTTTCAGGCGTCCGCATCGGTGGTTCGTCTATGCTCTGGCAACTGACCGGCAGCACGCTCGACGCCGCCGATCGCGTCGGTCAGCCGCCGCAGGTCGTCGTCAAGCGAATCTCCCTCGCCAACGCGCCTGAAACGATCACAGTCGCGCCCATCAGCGTGAACGTCTATCGCTTTCCGGTTGCAACGGCAGAGTAATGGTGGGCACAATGCGCACATCCGACGAGGCGATGGCAATAAAGAGAATGAACAGTGCGTGCGCGCTTACGCTTCTGGTTTCGCTGGCGTGGGCCGGCGCCGGCTTCGGCTTTGCCCAGGTCCAAACCGGATTGCCCCCGGTCGTCCCCGGTGCTAAACCGGTCACCGTCGAGCACATCAAGATTCACGGCACGTCGCTTGAAGGCAATCTCGAGGGCGAAGCGGTCGATCGCGACGTCATCGTCTTTTTGCCGCCGAGCTACTTCAAAGACAGGCATCGCCGCTATCCCGTCGTCTACGCGCCGCTCGCCTTCATCGATCAGTACATCGCCAACCTGCGCCGCTATCGCGCCATTTCCATCGACGCCGGCGATCAGGACGGCCTGCGCTTCGACACCGTCAAGCTCCACAACCTTCTCGATTCCTACGGCATCGCGAACGGCTCCGAGATCTTTTCCGGCACCCACACCAGCGCCGTGGCCTTCCGCTTCCAGGACCACGTCCTGCCCTTCTTCAGCAAGAATCTCTGCGGGGAAAAAGGCTGCCAATAAACCTGGGCGTGCCTTCGCGCGCAGGTTGCAGCGGCGCGTTGTCTCTGGTGCCCGGAGGGGGACTTGAACCCCCACGGCCGGTTAAGGCCTGCGGATTTTAAGTCCGCTGCGTCTGCCAATTTCGCCATCCGGGCCCATCCTCATATTATGGGACCGTTCCGGCCCCGTCGCGCGCCGCTCCACTCCACCGGTAACCAAAGCTGCCCCAGCCACTTCGCCCGCGTGCCACCTTTCCACAGCTTGATCCCGGGCCGCGCACCCTCGTATCATCCGGCAGAAGCACTTCGAGGACCGTC
>JASHSG010000015.1 GCA_030040935.1 Acidobacteriaceae bacterium
GGCTGGCGGATGGGAAAGTTGCGGACAATCTCGGGGGTTTTGGGATCGGGCGGCAGGCTGCGCCACAGGGCAATGTACTTCGGCTCGCGATAAGCCAGTCCCGCGAAGAGCAGGCTCGGCTGCCGGTTGGGCAGGTCGTCGAAAAATTCAACGTCGGGGGGGTAGGGCCAGCGGCCCTTGTCCGCGATAAACGGGAACATGAAGTCGACGGCCTTCCTATAGATGTTGCCACCGGCGACCGCGAATTGCCACAGATTGTTGGTCGCTCCGCTTGCCGAGGCGCCGGACGCCGACGCAATCACGCACACCATCGCCAGCATGTCGAGATTGAAGAGCGAATAGTTGTAAGGTTTTGAGCGCTTCAACTCGAGCGGAAAGCTTCCGTCGGCGGCCATCTGATCGGGCAAAAGATGATTGCGGAATCGCTCGCGACACAGCAACATGGCGTTCTCGTTGCCGATATAGGCCGCGAAGGCCGCCGCTTGCACAGTCCAGCAGGTTCCGTGATTGTTTTTGGCCGCTTCTTCTTCCTGCCCGTTGGTCGAGGCGCGCATCCACAAGAGGTATTCGGTGAACCAATCGCGCAGGCCTGCGAATTCGGCAGCCGTCATGGCCTGCGCCGCTTCCAGATGCCGCGCCGCGCGCGTCACTTCCACGAGATGCAGCGTATCGATGATGCCGTAGCTCCGGCCGGTTGAATGTCCCCAGACTGCCTGCGCGTAATCGAGCGAGGGGTTCATGCGCGTCTCGGACGAAAGAAACCAAGCACGCAGATGCACGGCCGCGCGCTCGGCATAGCGCTTGTCCTGAGTGAGGAGCCACGCCGCCGTCAGGGCCGGCACAATGAGGCTGAGGCGGATCAGCGCCAGACGATGGTCGTTGAAGTTTTCCGGATCGGAGTAGCCGTCGCGCTCGATGTACGGGCCGCTGGGGTTTTTCGGGTCGGGCCACCAGTAATCAGCCTCGGAAAAGTAGTCGTGTTTGCCGCCTTTGCTGCGTGGCGAAGACGACGCCGTGATCGTGATCGGCGGCGCGGTCAGATACTCGTTGGCGGCGCGCAGAATCCGCCCGCGATCGATTCCCTCGATCTCGCTGAGCGTGAGCAGCGGTCCATTGAAAGCAGTCGGTGCAGTGAGCGCGGCGAAAGCGCTTCTGCCATGTCGAACGAAGGCGGCGGCGGCCGCGGAACAACAAAACTTTCTGCGATCCATCATCTCTACCTTTACCGAGTGACGATGGCTTTGTCCAGCATCGCTGCGCCGCAGGAGCGACCTGTTCTCGAATCAGAAAATCACTGTATACTCTCGAAATTAAAGAGAGGTCTGCTGCAATGCCTAACGAAGCCAGCGGTCCGGACTTCGTTCCGCCCTCGTTCGCTGATCCGCACTCAGGCCGCATCGTGCTGCTCGCCGACGACCTTACCGGCGCCTGCGATGCCGCAGCGGCCTTTCTCCGCAGCGGGCGTTCGGTTCGCATCTGGTTCGGCACAAGCGTTGAGTTTTCAACCCCGGAATCTGTTCAGGCGTTCAACACCGACTCGCGCGCGCTTTCAGCGCGCCGCGCAGCCCGAGCGGTGGCCCTCGCCTGCGCCGCACTTGCCGGCGATCCCAATTCGCTTTTCTTTAAGAAGGTGGACTCCGCCGCACGCGGTCCGCTCGCCGCCGAGGTGCTCGCCGCGCACCGCACACTCGGCACCCGCGCCGTCCTTTTCGCTCCGGCCTTTCCAGCCGCAGGCCGTACCGTGCGCGACGGCATTCTGGAAATCGAGGACGCCGCAGGCCACCAGTCGCAGATCCGCCTAGACCGGCTGTTTCCGCTCACGGTCCGCGGGCGAATCTTCAAGGTTTCGCATGCCCGCGAGGTTGCACCTGCCGTAGATGCCGGCAAAACCCTGCTGATCTGCGACAGCACCAATCAAGGCGATCTCGATTCCCTGGCACGCGCCGCGAAGGACGTCCCCGGCCTGCTTTATGCGGGCTCGGCCGGCCTGGCGCAGGCGTTAGCCGGCCTGGTTCCCGCGCACCCTTTGGCCGCGCTGGTGCCGCCGGCGGCGCGGACCCTGCTCCTCGCCGGAACATCGCATCCCGTCACCAAGCTCCAGCTCGACGAGCTCGACTCCACGGATCGAGACCGCGTCCGCGTCCTCCGCCTCCGTTTCTACTTCAGCGCGACTGCGCGCATTCGCTCCGTATTCCGTTCCTATGCTCCACAGGCCCTGATTCTTACCGGCGGAGAAACGGCGCAGCTTGCCGTTCGCGCACTCGACGCCCACTCCTTTATTCTCCAGGGTGAGTTATCGCCGGGCATTCCCTGGGGCATTGTGCAGGGCGGCGATGCGCATGGATGCACAGTTGTCACCAAGTCGGGCGGCTTCGGTTCCCCGGAAGCGTTCAACCAGATTGTTGCAGCTCTACGAGGCCGCGAATGACGAGGCCGGCACGCATTGTCATAAGCTTCGGAGACCCAGCCGGCATCGGAGCCGAAATCGCCCTCAAGGCACTCCAGGATCAAAGCGTCTCCTCGCTGGCGCAATGGCAGCTCATCGGCGACTCGGCGGTTTTTAACGCTGCCCGCACCATTACCGGAATTGACCCCCGCACGCTGCCATGCAAGTTGGTCGAAACCGGCGCCCTCCCTGCCGACCACATCGTCGACTTCGGCCAGGTCCGCGCGGAGTACGGCCTTGCAGCCATCGCCTATGTCCGTCGCGCAGCTGAGCTGTGCATGACTGGCGAGGCCGATGCCATGGTCACCGCTCCCCTCAACAAGGAAGCGGTCACGCTCTCCGGCCGGACTTTCTCAGGTCACACCGAATACATTGCCGAGCTGACCGGCGCAGCCGAGCCGCGGATGATGCTCTACTGCGAGAAGCTCGCAACGGTGCACGTCAGCACGCACGTCCCGCTTGAGCAGGCCTGCCGTCTCGACCGGGCGCGCATCGTTCGCACCGTCCAGCTCGGCAACGACGCATTGCTTTGGCTGCGCCGCAGCGCGCCGCGCATCGCGGTTTGCGGTCTTAACCCACATGCCGGCGAGCACGGCCTTTTTGGCCGTCAGGACGCCGACATCATCGCTCCCGCAATTTCAGAAGCGCGCGCGCTCGGCATCGATTGCTCAGGGCCGCACTCGCCCGATACGATCTTTGTTCGCGCCTTGCGCGGCGAGTTCGACCTCATCGTGGCTATGTATCACGACCAGGGTCACATTGCCATGAAGCTGATTGATTTCGAAGGGGGCGTGAACGTTTCGCTTGGGCTTCCAATCATCCGTACTTCGGTCGATCACGGCACAGCTTTTGACATTGCGGGGCGCAATCAGGCCGACCCGGAGAATATGAAGGCGGCAATGCGTCTAGCCGCGCGCATGGCCGAAGGAAAACTTGCACTCTCGGACGAAGCGGACGGCGCCTCCGCCGGCCATGCGATTCCCGGCCAAGCGCACACGGGAGGCGCGCGCTGAGATGCATCTCGCCGACACGTTGATCGTAGCCGCCTACCTAGCCACGCTGGTCGGAATCGGAATCTATGTCTCCGGGCGCCAGAAGACGACCGACTCCTACTTTGTTGCCGGGCGCACAGTGCCAGGGTGGGCTGCCGGCCTCTCGCTGCTTGCAACCATTGTCACCAGCATCACCTTCATCGCGTTCCCCGGCGCCGCCTACTCCGGCAATTGGTCGCTGCTGGTTCCCAACCTTCTTTTTGTCGCTGTCATTCTTGCGCTTGGATCGATCATCGTGCCCTTCTTTCGCCACGCGGTCTCGATGTCGGTCTACGAGTACTTTGGCAACCGCTTCGGAACCGCGGTGCGAATGTACTCTTCCTTCGCCTTTGCCGCGGGGCACTTTGCGAAAATGGGCTTTGTGTTTTACCTGCTCGCTCTCGCGGTTTCCGGCTTCACCGGGTGGCCGGTCGCGATGCTCATAGTCGGCCTGGGCGTGACAACGGTTTTCTACACATTTATCGGCGGCCTGCGCGCCGTTATATGGACCGACGTTGTGCAGGGCTTCCTAATCTGGACCGGCATCGTGGTCACGCTGGTGCTGCTTTTGCTGCCGGCGCACTCGCGACCCGGCGCCATGTTCCACTTGATCGCCGCCAATCATAAGACCAGCCTGGGCAGCTTCAGGATCGATTTGGCCCAGCCAACATTCTGGACTCTGGCTCTCTACGGCCTGTTTTATTACCTGCAGAAGTACACGGCCGATCAGACTGTGGTGCAGCGCTATCTAGCAGCGCGATCAGACGACTCGGCACTGCACGGCATTCAGTTGGGCGCCGTCCTGTGCCTGCCAGTCTGGGCAGCATTTATGTTGATCGGGTCGCTGCTCTGGGCCTTCTATCATCTGTCCGGCCAAGGGCTGCCGCCTCTGGTCACGCGACCCGATCAGGTGTTTCCCTACTACATGGTCACGCAGATGCCGGCCGGCGTGGCGGGACTTTTTCTGGCCGGCCTTTTTGGCGCGGCCATGTCTATGCTCGCGTCCGATCTCAACTGTCTTGGCCTCATTCTTGTCGAAGACTTCTACTCGCACTTCTTTCCGCGCCACACGGATGCCCAGCGACTCCGTTTCGGCAAGCTGGCAGTCGTTGTCTGCGGAGGCCTCGCCATATCCGTTGCTCTCCGGCTAGTCTCGACGCGCGGCTCGGCTCTGGCGCTCTATTACGCAGCCGCTGCGATTGTCGCGGGCGGACTCGCGGGGCTTTTTCTGCTCGCCTTTCTATCGCCTCGAGCCGGCCGAACGGCAGCTCTCGCGGGAATCGCCGTGAATCTGGTCTTCACCGCCTACGCAACGCTTACCCTCGACGGCGGCAAAATCCTCAACCTACACAACTACAACTACCCGTGGAACGAATACACTATCGGCGCCATTGGCAACCTTTTGCTTCTGGCCGCCGGACTTCTTTACGCAGCGCTTTTTCCCGTGCCTTCAAGTCTTGCTTCTACCGGCACGCTTTGGGGATGGCTGGCAAAGCGTAAGCGCCCCAGCCTCCGCGCGGTTCAATTGGGAGACATTTTATGAATCGCCTGCGACAAGCTGTTCAGGCCAACGGAGGCAAGACCCTGCTCGGCGCCGCAGTGTATTTCTACGACCCGATCTTTCTCGAGATATGCGGACATCTCGGCTACCAGGCGATCTGGATTGAGATGGAACACGGCCACATCACCTTTGCCGAGGCTGCCGACCTGTGCCGGATGGCCGCCGGCTCCGGCATGCTGACCATGATTCGCATTCCCGACGTGCGCCGTGAAAACGTGCTGAAGGGGGCTGAGTGCGGCGCCGACATTCTCGATGTCCCGATGATCGAGACCACGGATCAGATGCAGGCCTTGCGCGAATATGCACGCTTTGCTCCTGCCGGCAATCGGGGTTTCTTCTCCGTCTCGCGCGCCGTCGACTACGGAATCGCCGACAATATCGTAGCTCGTCAACGAAGGGTCAACTCCGACCTTTGTCTTATGGCGCAAATTGAAACAAGCACGGCCCTGGCACGCGTCGACGAGCTCGCCGCCGTTCCCGATATCGATGTTTTCATCGGGCCGGCGGATCTGGCCGCGAGCCTCGGCGTACCCACCGAAACCTCGCACCCCTCCGTGCAGGCAGCCGCCGTCCGGATCGTGAAAGCCGCCCGCGCCAACAACAAGGGCATTGCCACCGCTTGCGCGCCCAATGAGTTCGCCTTCTGGCTCGGTCTTGGCATTGACCTGCTGTTCTGCGCCAACGACGTTCTCTGCCTGAAGCGCGCGGCCGCGACTTTGCTGGCCGACGCGCGCCAGATCCTCAAAAGCACGGCCGGCAAATTCACGCCGGTCGAAGGCGAGCGCGAAGCATGAAGCGTGTTCTTCAACTCGCTTTCGTCCCAGCGGTGTTTTCCTGTGCTGCATTCGTGCAAGGTGCTGCGCCGAGTCAGCCATTTTCGATCCTTCGCGCAGACGATTACCGGCGCTACGTCGTCCAGTTCGCCGCCGACGAGCGAGAGGCGACGGGCCAACAGCCCGCCGACGAATGGCCCTGGATGGTCGAGAACATTCCACTGTTCGATTCCTCAAATAAGCAATTCGAGGAGATGTATTACTTTCGCTGGTATGCGTGGCAAAAGCACGTGGTTTCGACGCCACGCGGATACATCATTACGGAGTGGCTACCCAGACCCGCGGATCCAGAGGGCTTCTTCGGCGCGCTCCCCGATGCCGCGCCGTTTCATCTCGGCGAGGCGCGCTGGCTGCGCGATCGGCGCATCGCGACCGACTACGCGCGCATGTGGGCCGAGCCCGGCGCCGGCCTCCGCAAATACAGTTTTCCCTGGGCCGAGAGCGTTCGCCAGGTGACGCTTGCCACAGGCGATTCGAAACTCGCCACCGATTTGCTTCCCGACCTGATCGCCAACTACCAAGCGTGGGAGGCATCAAACCTTGACCGCTCGGTTGGCCTTTTCTGGTCGATCGACACGCGTGATGGCATGGAGAAATCAATCAGCGGGGACGGCTACCGGCCAACCCTCAACAGCTACATGGCCGGCGATATGCTGGCCATTGCCGGCCTTGCGCGCATCGCCGGCGATTCGACGGTAGCCGACGACTACTCGGCGAGAGCGAATCGGCTTCAACGCTTGATTGAAGCAAAACTTTGGAATCCGAAGGATCGGTTTTACGAGGTCCTTTCTCCCGCGGCCGACTCAGGAATTCGAAGAGAGAAAAAATTCAAGGATCCCGGCACCGAGTTGCAGCTCTCCGGCGTCCGCGAGCTCATCGGCTACATCCCCTGGGAGTTTATGAATCCTGCCCCTGGCCACGATGTTGCGTGGAAACAGCTCTTCGATCCCGATGGCTTCGCCGGCAAGTACGGGCCCACGACCGCAGAGCGCCGGAATCCGCGTTTCCGTTTTGCGTCTGACGACCAGTGCACGTGGAACGGCCCCTCCTGGCCATACGCCACCACGGAAACGCTGCTTGCACTGGCCAATTTGCTCAACGGTCGCGCACAGCCGTTTATCGGTTCGCGACAGTACTATCAACTCTTTGCCAATTATGTTCTTTCGCAGCACCTCAAACTGCCCGGCGGGCGTGTCATCGACTGGATCGACGAGGATCTCGACGCCGATACCGATGAGTGGATCGCCAAAGACATCCTGATGGCCAGGCACAGGCAGGTCGGACGCGGAAATTACTACAATCATTCCGGCTTTGCCGATCCGCTCATCACGGGGCTCATTGGCCTTCGCCCCCGCGCCGACGGCAGGATTGTTCTCCATCCGCTGCTTCCAGCCTGCCAATGGACGTATTTTGCCCTGGATGGACTTCCCTATCACGGCCATCTTATTGCAATCGTGTATGACGAAACGGGCAAGCAATACCAGCACGGCCGCGGGTTCATGCTCTTTGTCGATGGCAAAAAGATCGCGAGCCGGACTACGCTCGGCCCGCTCGAAGCCGAACTTCCGCGATGAATCAATACGTCGCGCGATCGTCGCACCCCGGAGGGGTCCGAACGCATGAAGCGCTTTAACGGTTTGATTGCCGCGTTCGCAGGGCTCCTGGCAGCGCCGCTCATCGCTCAATCCGCGCCTTCCATTCCCATGGTGAGGATTCCTGCGGGGTCGTTCATGATGGGCGCGGATAAGGCCGCGCTGCCGGCGGCGGTCGTCAACGGATTCGGAGTCATGTCGAACCGTCCCGTCCACGGCGATTTCGATGAAGTCCCGGTTCACCGCGTGATCATCACGCGCGGATTCTCCATCGCCACACACCTGATCACTGTCGAAGAGTTCCAAATTTTCGATCCTTCGTATAAGCCCGTTGCCACGCATCCCGATTACGCGGCCGGCGTCAGCTATGACCAGGCGATCGCTTTCTGTGATTGGCTATCGAAAAGAACAGGAAGAACCTACCGGCTTCCGACCGAAGCCGAGTGGGAATATGCCGAACGTGCAAATACTCAAACACCATTCTTCACTGGCGCCGCGCCGCCTGTCGCCGGCCAGGCCAACGCGTGGGGCGTCATCATGGGAGAAGGCACACCGGAATGGGTAGCCGATTGGTACGGTCCATATCAAACAGCTGCAGAGATCGATCCGACCGGCCCGCCGCACGGCCAATTTCGCGTGGTTCGCGGCGGGGGACTGGATTTCCGCAAGTCAAAGTCCGGCGAAGATTATCCAGCCAAGGCGCCCTATTTCATGCGTTCAGCCAACCGAGCCAGCATGGCGCCGGGCTTTGCATCAAAAGAGGGCGACATTGGATTCCGCGTCGTGCAAGCGCCCTTGCCTCCCCCTCATCCTTCTCCGGCGGCACAATATTTCTTCTGGACTGATGTGAAGCAGACTCCAGGCGAGGCAGCAAAGGGCCCCGATCCTTCAAAGCCGTTCTACCGCGTGCATGAGATGTTCCCGAACCTCAACGGCAGGTCCATGCCCGACGTCGGCTGGCGCATCGGGCTGGCGCGCGGTCTGGGCGTCAACTATCACAATTCGGCCGTGCAGGTGCTCTCAAACGGCGATGTCGTCGCCGCGTACTACAACACGCCGCGCAGCGAAGACGATCCCGATCAAACCATCATGGTTATGCGCCGCCGCGCGGGTGCGGAGGATTGGGACATGCCGGAGCCATGGCCTTACTTTGCCGATGCTGCCTGCGCGGCTCCCGTCTTATGGAACGACCATGGCCATCTCTGGCTTTTTTTCGGATTCCCTCGGCTGATCGGCGCGCCACCGTTCGCGTTCACAACCTCGGAAGACAACGGGGCGACCTGGTCGCCCATCCAGTTTCCACACTTCACTGCGCCCATCGGCCAATATGTCTCGCAGCCTATCAACTCCATCGTTCGCGCGAATGATGGGACTATCTATATTCCCACAGACTCAACCGGACGTGATGCGGACGGCAACGGGTCCATCTCCGCAGTCTGGGCAACGCGCAACAATGGCAGAACCTGGTTCGACACCGGGGGACGCACTGCCGGCCGGCATACCACCATCGTGATCGCCCAAAACGGCGACATCCTCGGCTTCGGCGGAAAGAACTCCGCCATCGACGGCCGCATGCCGCTTGCCACCAGCTCCGACGGCGGCCGAACGTGGATCAAATCAAAGACGCCCTTCGATCCGCTGGAAAGCGGCGAGCGGCCCAGCGTAATTCGCCTTGGCTCGGGGCGGCTGTTCTTCGTCGCCGATTACAATCCCAGGCACGAGAAACACAGCCACGAAGACGGCGCTTACGCGGCGCTCTCCAGCGATGATGGCAAAACCTGGAAGATGAAGCGCCTGCCGGCTGACATTCTGACGGTCGGCTATGTCACGGCTGCGCAGGGACCGGACGGCGTCATTCACATCGTCACGTCGAAGAACACAGTGAATTACGAGATCGAGCTGAACGAGTCCTGGATTCTTTCTGAAACTGAAGCAGCATCGCCCAATCCGGAATCGATTGGGCCCATTGCCAAGCGCACCGAGAAATGGCCCAATGGGAAACTGAGAGCGCAATGGGGCACCGCGCGAACTCCCGACGGCCGAATCCTTCTTGAGGGCCCACAGATTTTCTATTTCGAGGATGGCGCGCCGCAATGGACCGCAAACTTTCATTTCGGCGAGAAGGTCGGTGACGAGGAATTCTATCGCGAAGACGAAACCAGGGAATGGTCGAAATCCTACGCAGGGGATGGGACTTGGATCTGGAGGCAATTTGACGAAGCCGGCAGACAAACCGCAGAATCGCGCTGGCGCGGCAAAACGCTCGTGAGTATCGAATTCCCGGAAGCGAAGTGAAGCTGGTTCTCAGGCAGGTTCATCTTGCCATGGCGCTTCTGACGGTGTGCGGTCTTTGCGTTATTCATGCGGCAACGTCGCGGAAGATGCGAGCGGGAAAGCTAAAAAATTCACGCCGGTCCCAGGGTGCCTGGTTCTTCACCTGCTTTCAAGGAGCGGGGAAGCGAGGGAATCCTTTTCGAAGTCAGCCGCAACGACTTTCACTACACGCCGCTCAACGATGACTTGCAAAGAGCTACGCCGGCAGAGCGTGGAGAGTTGATGCGCAAGGCTTCTCTCACTCGAGGCCCTGATGGGCTGTTTCACGTGGGATGGAACTGGAACTGAATCGGAAATTTGTTGATTTATGACCGCGATTTCACTTTCTCCAACCTAGACCTTTTCGAAGAGCACCGCCATGTATGGCTTTCCCGTCAGCTTGATTTCGCTTTTGCCGCTAAAGGTTCCCGGAAGAGCAACCGCAGTCATTGCCCACGGATCGATCATCGTCGCTTTGAACTTCAGGTTCTCGGGCAGGGGAAATTCATACTCGCCCACGCAGTGGTAATCGAAGTAGTAGAGGATCAGGCCGCCGGGATTTCCCGCA
>JASHSG010000166.1 GCA_030040935.1 Acidobacteriaceae bacterium
AATCGGCATAGTTTTTGATGGGCTGCTCCGGAGCCTGACGCACTTCAACAAAGTCCGTAATTACCTTCACGATGACGTCCTCTGGGAGACCATGAAGATGGAGTTGTACTGGATGCAGCGGCCAGAATCCGCGCCAATAGTTATTCAATTTGAGGGGTTTCGTTTCGAATTGCTGGCCAACACTGTCGGCGAATAGGTCTTGAATGCGAGTATCCTTCGTAAACGAAATATGAGGGCCGAGGTCGAAAGTGAAACCGGCGTCGTGATGAAACGATGCAGTGTGACCACCATGGTAGCCATTCTTGTCGTACATCACGGGAACGATGCCATCGGCATGCAGACGATACGCAGCGCCGAATCCTGCCATCCCAGTACCTAAAATGACTATGTTATTCCCCATGGAAAAGAGTTCTCCTCATCTTGAACGATTGGTCCGCTGCCGGTTACAAAGCTTCGTAAGAACCGCTGGGGGCGCGCTACCTCTCAGCTTGCGAAAGCGCAAGTCCAGCGGTTTCAGGTGCGACCGGGTGCCCGCGTCTCGTGCACTTTTCGAGTTGCCATCGCGCCGCCTGCTCGCGCCATAACTGTTCCGACAATAGTCCAGGCGGAAGATTTACATGGTCGAATGCAATGACGGAGTCCTTCGGGACATCCTTGAGTAGCACGCAACCTTCGGAAAGGCTAATGGGCAACGCAGATACGGCCCGAGCCGCGGCAACGTTGTCGATCAACCCATATGCACAGAAGCCGCCGACCCCGTCGAGCGTTTCGCCGGCTTTCAAGTCGCGCTTGGCAACGGTGACGACTTCACAAACCGGACCCCCGATCGGCGCCACTGTCGGGTCTTTGTGTATCGCGGCACGCGCAATTGTTGATGCGACTTGAATATACGGCAAATGGAACGGTGTGTAGAAAACGAAAAACGGACCATCACCGAGCCTGTAGTAGGTCATTTGCGCTCTCTTTAAGGGCATATCTTCATGAACTACAACCCAGGCCCCGGTGTGCGGCGCCGCACCCAACGAATAGTCGACCAGGCCAGTGGCTAACATCTGATCCGCGGGCAGAAGGTTTCCTATCTCCCGAACATATCCGCAGGCAGGACCGTACATGCCACGGCGGCCGACATGGAAACCTGTGGCATTTGCCAAGACTGTCGTCTCCATCGACAGCTTTGTGGCGTCGGCAAATGAAGTGACCTTCTTTGGATCCTGGTCATATTTTTCCGCGAACCCCTTTTGCGTTTCCGGAGTCCGATAGTAGTCGACCATGCCCTTGATATTCCCTGCCGCTACCGTTCGAAGCCCTATTGAGCGGAGGTAACGCAGAAGAGTCATTGCGACGCCAGGCTCGTCGCCATCTGTGTTCGTAACGACGACCCCAGCCTGATCCGCCCTCATCTTCAGAATTGGACCGAGCAGTGAATCCAATTCCGCATTCACGAGAACAACGTGCTTACCGTGATCGAATGAGTCCAACGTGACTCGAAGCGCAGGTTCAACCGACCCAGTTACTTCGAGAATCACATCAATCATGTCACAAGAGGTCAACAAAGCCGGATCGTCGGTCAGAACCGGCAGCCCTTTGTCGATCGCAGCCTCCAGTGCAAGAGCCGAATCAGCGGTCGTCCATTCGCGGATTCCCGCTTCTCTGAGCGCCCGCTCACTATGCACTCGCGTGCGATTTGCGATCGCCGCGAGCCGGATACCGGGGACCGGCGTTGCGAGCTGCAGTGCGATCGCCCGACCGGTCGCACCGGCGCCCACCATTCCGACGCGAATCTGCCTGCCTTCGCCCTCACGAATCTTCAGCACTGTATCTGTAATCGTCGACGGCATAAACATCTGCCAACTACCTCCCGTTTCGTGTATCCAAGAGCGGCCATTTGAGATCTTGAGCAGAGACAACCGCTGGCGTTATGGGCCAATCAATTTGTAACGCCGGGTCGCTGAAGCGCACCCCTGATGCTGCTGCCTCGTTGTAATAGTTACTTGTATGATAGTTCATTTCAGTATTATCCCGCAAGGTAATATATCCCTGCGCGAACCCTTCAGGGACATACAGCATCTTACCGTTATCCTCGGTTAACTCCACACCTATCCAATGCCTGTACGTTGGAGATCCGCAGCGCAAGTCGACAATTACGTCGAACATAGCTCCTCTGGTGCAACGCACAATCTTAACTTCAGCGTACGGATCCGTTTGGAAGTGAAGTCCCCTCAATGTGCCTTTCCTCAAGCTGAAACCAACATTTGATTGAACGATGGTGGCCTTGAGTCCATGCTGACTTAACTCTGTTTGACACCAGGCGCGCGCAAAATATCCGCGCTTGTCGATTATCTTACTCATCTCAATGACATATGCGCCCAGAAGTGGCGTCCCGTTGAAAATCAAAATCGCCTCACTACTCTTCGCCTATGCCGAAACAGGTTGAGCTTGTGTGCCAGCATCGCGCCTCGTCCGCCAGCGGAGCGTTTCGTCTAATTGGCCGGTGCTCAACAGTTGCTTGATCTGGGCGACGCGCTTGTACTTCGGTCCCTCGTAGACATCCTTCTGTAAACCAAAGGTCCGGTAGGAGTCGTAGATTTGCCTTATCCCGCGGGAGACGGTCCAACGGAGCGGGTATTTCGAAAACATTTGACGGTATTTAGCGAAAGTGACTCTATAATTACGTTGGTCGGGTTCAGCGCCCTCCGCAAATTTGATTTCGCAGTTCGGCACTATGGACTTTACAAACTCCGCAAGTTGAAAAATCTGATAGTTCTCTGAATCCATTCCAATGTTAATCGCCTGATTGTGGATCGCTTCCTTTGGGGCATCCAAAACAGCGATAACTGCGCGGCTGATGTCTTCAATATGTACAAGAGGCCGCCACGGTTTACCATCACTTTTCAATAACACTTGTCCTGTGGTATAAGCCCAAGCAGTTAGGTTATTGACAACTAAGTCGAACCGCATCTTTGGCGAAACACCATAAGCTGTTGCGTTCCGCATAAATACGGGACTGAAGCTATCATCGGCGAGACCTCTAAGGTCCCGCTCAACTAATACCTTTGATATTGCGTAGGGAGTTATAGGGTTGAGCTCTCCATTCTCGTCTTTTATGTCATCTCCAGCCGCTCCATAATTGCTGCAGGACGAAGCAAACACAAACCTGGATACTCCTACAGCCTTTGATATCTCCGCGAGGCGAATTGAGGCATGATAGTTAATGTCATAAGTCAATTCTGGGTTAAGGTCGCCCAGTGAATCATTGGACAAACCAGCCAGATGAACGATTGCGTCGAATCCTTTGAGGTCGTCTTTTTCGGCGTCGCGAACGTCCTTTGTGATTTCTATTACCTGGTCAAGTTTAGGTCCGTATAGGCTATTGCAATAGAGGTCGCTGTCCAGCCCTACAACCTCGTGGCCAGCCTCTTGCAGCATAGGTACCATCGCAGTACCGATGTATCCCTTATTGCCGGTGACTAAAACCCGCATCTGATAAACTCCTGTAGATTGGAAGTTCTTTCTATGGGATTTCGTGAACTTTTTTGCCGCACATGCATGTGCGTCGAAGTGTGAGAACTCGACTTGCATGTTGCGGACCGCCGGCTCAAGTCGTGATTCATGGCTCTGCAATCTCTTTGGTGCATCACGCGCGTAGAGATCGTTCCCGATTATTACCGTGCGGACTGGGGTTGATAATGACGGCGCCGATCAACCCTGTCTGCGTTAAGTGCATTCCATCCCTCGACGTGAGAACCACAAAAGATTGTTGCGCAATGTTGCGAACCGGCTTCAGCGGATCAATTGGCTCACTGGATGTCGGCGATCTGGAAGGCCGCGGCATAGCGAATCCAGCAATTGGCTCTGGTATCGCAGAAAGGTTCCAATCCCCAATATTCCAAGGGCCACCCTCGTCTCAATGAAACATCACCTTCGTGAATCTCTCGAATCAAATCCTTGACCGGCGCCCAGCGAAGGTCGCGTGCAACGCGGGTTCGCACGTCCAAATCGACACCCGAGACAAACAAATATCCGCCGGGCTTGACTGTGCGCACGATATTGCGCAGACACCGCTCCGCGGGCGATGGCTTCATGTGGCAAAGAAAATTCTTTGCCAGAACGATATCCTGTGGGCCCAGGATGCCGGGGAGTTCGGGGTCTGCCGCGTCCCCACGCAACCACGAAATCCCTTGCTTAATCCATGGTTTGACCTCGGCCTGGTCACCCTGAATCTCAAACAGGGATTCCATCTCGTCGGCAGTCATGCGTTCGAAAATCCACGCGTTTTGGTCCCGCTGCGTGTTTCGATGGACATCCTCGTCGTTGGCCATTGCACCCGTATCGCCGTTTGCAAGGGAATATATTCCGCGTTTGGCGAAATCCACAATCTCCTGCGAGATGTCAACGGCCTGGATACGAAAATTCAAGTCGGGGCGCGCCGTGCGCAGAAACCATGCGATGGAGTAAACTTCCGCGCCCTTGCTGCAAGCGAGCACTAAAAGATTGATCGTCGAGCCAGGAGTTCTCTGGTCCACTAACCGGCGTAGCAGTTCGAGTTCCGGCCGGTTCCGGAGGAAAAAAGTCGCGAAATATTGCTGTCGTTCCGCCTGAAACCTGACCAGGGCATGCAGGTGTCTGCCATAGAGGTCGCCTGAAAAGCGGCGCAGCGAAGCAGGGAGATGATTCCAAATCCGGCGGCTGCGCGACAAATAGGCGCTGAGGCACCTTCTGCCAGCTCTGAAAGCCGCGTGCCGAAGTGAGCCTGTAAAGGGACGGTCAATTGCCACAGTCGCTTGATGGAGGGTTTTGAACCCTTGTTCTCTCATTGTCAATCGTTGTCGCTTTGGATCTGCTCGTGCCAGAGTGCTTCTTTGGCCGTCGGGTTTGACAAGTTCACACCGCTAGCCGGACAAAGCTCAGTTTGCCGCGGGCTACGACTTTATCTTCAACTGAGGCAACTCCTTCAATCAGAGCTGCGTCCTCAGTCATTTTAAGGATCTTCACTTCCATGATGATGGCATGCCCAGGTAGCACCGGCACGAGAAACCTCATGTCGTTTACGGAAGCAAGCGCCATGAATTCTCTTGGGTTCACGCCTTTGCCAGAAGTGCGACTAAAGAGAAGGGAGGCTGCCTGACCTATGGCCTCGATGATGAGCGTCCCCGGCATGATCGCATAATCGGCGAAGTGACCCAGGAATTGAATCTCGTTGCCAGTGACGTTCTTAAGGGCCTTGACGCGTTTTCCCGGCTCCAATTCCAGGACGCGATCGACCATAAGCATCGGGAAACGTTGTTTCAGGCACGTCTTCACTTCATCGAAAGTCATCGTCATAAGCTGCTGTTCAGAATTCAGTTCGACGGTCATTCACATACCCGCAATTCGTCCATATACCTTGAATCATTTAGCGCTTCTGCAAAATCATGCCCAAAGCCCGTGGAAGAAAGCGTCCGCCCCGAACAGGCGATCCGGCGTCACAAACCAGTTTTGTGACCCGCAGACCGACTTCTTCGGCCATCTTAAGCGGCTCGCTTTCGTGATGGAACTCAAAGGTGTGGTCTCGCTGCGCTGATTCCAATGCCGTGCTGAAAAAGACAAGGCCGTCATCGGCAAGATGGTGGGCAATTGCCTTGAACAGCGGACGCGGATCCTCCAAATGCTCGGCCAGCATGGCCGCGATAATCCCTTGATATTTTTCGGCACTGTCGTCGTGGGTAAAGGCGAGCGCATTCTTCACTTCGAAGTTGACTCGTTGCTCCAGGCCCGAGGCGGCGCGCAGCCGATTTGAAACCGCAACGGCGGGCGGACTAATGTCGAATCCATCGACCCTAATGTCGGATCGTGTTTCAGCGGCCAACAGCCCCATCACTCCGTGTCCTGATGCGAGTTCCAGGACGCGCGCATTCTGCGGAAGCGCCTTGAGAAAGTCGTTCCGGTAAAGAGCGATATGGTTGATCATCGAGGGCCAGAAGGGGTAGATCAAAATTGCAGCCCACATGTATGGAACCATGTAACCTTCGTGTTCATACACTTCTGAAACGATTTCGGGCATGGGCTCAGGCGAGTAACGCCCGTTTTTCTCATAAAGCTGCTGCGACTTCCATACACCCATGCAGTATTGGGCGTATCCCTTGGCGGCATCGGCAAAGGCTTGTTCCCCGTAAGCTGCTCGCGTCCAGCGAGCGAGCGGGTCCAACAGCCAGGAACAAAGGTCGTCATTCGCGCTCACAGTAGCTCGCGCGGCGGCTGAAAAGGTCCTGGCTTTCTGATCTAGGCCCTGAAGAAATGCCTCACCATCTCTCATGAATTGAGCTCCTCTTTCGCAGAAAATTCAATCCGCTGAACTGACGTGCCTAACTATCCGAACCATTGGCCGAATCAGATCAACGCCGTCCCATGGCGGAGTAAAGGTATGCATCCGGCCGAGCTTGACGATGCGATCAACACCTCGTTGCCCTGCCAAAAGGGCGAGGTCCTTTTCGCGTTCCGCGTTGGCCATTCCCAGGCCAAGCGTCTGAACGTTCCCATCGAACTTTGCCACTGCGTCCATCAAGTTGTCGACTTCCAGCACCGCGAGCGTCTTGCCTTGAACGGGCTCAGGCAATTCCGATCCAGCACCAACCAGCAAAGTCCAATCAGGACCCATCGGAAAGACCGCGTGGCGCGAAGGATCACCCAGGAGCCAGGCCGCGCGCGCGCGCGCGATTGCCGACGTCAACGCAGCGGGAATCGTTTGTCGCGGATGCGCCTGATTCTCGGCCTCAAATGCGCGCTGCAGGCTCGACAGGAACTGGGTCGTGGCGCGGCCCGGAGATCGCTCGAGATACAAAACTTGCGGTGAGGAACATGCCTGCTGGTCAAACTGCCAAACATCTCGGGCCAGGCGCTGGCACCAGGTCTTCTGTTGCTCGGGATCGCTCCAAGCGCCAGCGTCCATCGCAGCGACAGAGATTCGTGGCCCGAAAACGGCCAGCTTGGCCCAGTGCGGAAACGGCAGGGACCGCACCTGCAGCACGGACTCTTTACCGCCCCAAATCATTGCGCCATCCACGGCACGCGCCATAGCCTCATGCAAATCAAGGCGGCCATGTTCGAAAGCGGCCATAAAGATGCGCCGCGCGAGGCGTTCGCCCGATTCGGCTCGTTCGAGCTTCTCCATCAACATTCGCGTCAAGTCGAAAAGCCCTCTCGGAATGCGGACCAATGCTGCGTTGCCTCCGAGAAGCGCGCAGGTCATTGACAGAATCGGCTGAATTTCAATGTTGCCTGCGGGCCAATGGCCAACGACGCCTAAAGGAAACGCCTTGCATCTGGCGCGGCCGTATTCCGTCCACCCGCCGTTGAGGCTTTCTTCTCCTAGCTCGCGGTTGATGATCGGCTCCAGCGTCCCCCGTCGCAGCCACATGCGAAGGAAGACGATTCCCGGGACTTCGTCGAGCTCTTTTGCCTGTAGGCTCATGGCCCATGCTTCGAAGACGGTCATCACCTCATTGGGTGTCATCTCGTCGTTCGCAGCGCGCCTGCGCAGCTCATCTGCTGCATCGGTAATCTCCGCGGGCGCGTGAACAGCCTGCACGACCTTCGTCGCCGTAAGAGTTGTCATTTAGTTTGTCGCCGTTCGTTTGGTTTCAAGGTTCCCGCAGCCGCGGAGCTCTGCCTTTGGAACCCGGCCTGCGAAGCGGAAGCCGATGCCACGTCTTCCGCAAGCACAGCCGTCATAGGCTATTACCTGAGCCAGGTCTTCGGTGAGGAGCAGATTTCCGGGAAAGCTGGTGGGCAAAACGCTGCAAACCTGAACGATGCCATGTTCTCCCGCCGCGACCGGCTCAAGAGTCAGTGGATCGCGGACGATAACATCGCCGAAGGAAGGTCCATGTTTGTTCCCTTCCTGGCAGTCGGGGAAAATGACTCCCACGCTTTCGACCATGCCGTAAAAATCAATAATGCAGTGTGGCGAGCAGCCGAAGAGGCGCGCCAATTGATCGTTGAATACCGCCTTCTCAACAGCCTGATCCTGCAGGCGCTTCCAGCCGCCACTGTGCAGAATCCTGACGTTTGGAAGATTCAGGCAGACGTTCTCTGCCATCAGCGGTTTCACCAGGTGATTCCACAATATAAAAGTGAAACCGTAAATCAACACCTCGGCATCACGATGATTTTCGGCAAATTCCTGCAGTTTTTGCCGGTCCAGGGTCAATTCGCCTTTTTCGTCAGAAAGAAGACAGTAGGTTGCCTGAGTGGCAAACGGCTGAAGCCCCTGAATGGCGGCACTTCTCGCTCCAAGGGAGTCTGCTCTTCGCATGAAATCTGACGTGTCCACCACCAGATAGGGTCTCCTGGAAGGCCCAATATGATCGCGAACGATCGCAACAACCCCTTTTGTCATGCGCCGCGAAGTTGCCGCATCCAGTGCAACCCTGCTCGGCGACTGCGAAGTCGTCGCACTCGAAGTCAATGTTCTCTTGATCTCGTGCGGACCGACAAAAGAGAGTGGTGGATTCGCCTTCAGAATTCCCACGGGTAGAAACGGAAGTTCGGAAACTCTGCGCGCGGAATGGAAGTCTACCGGCCATTGCCGAATGTAGTTCGCATAGCCGACGTGCCTCTGGCACCCATATTCCAGCTCTTCCTTGAGCAGCTCAAGAAGGCCGAACTCCCTTTCATCCGGAGGTTGACTGTAAGGAGGAAGGGAAAGAAGGCGATCGATTTTGGCGCTAAGTTCTTCCACTCAGTTCCTTACCCATCGCGGAAAGCGCCGACCTCGCGATCTTCCCGACGGATGTCTTGGGAATTTCCGTAACCAGTCGAATCGAATCCAGTGTCCAGTGTGCTGGAAGGCTATGGCGGAGTTCTTCCGTCACAAGATTTGCTCCCTGACTGGGCACAATCAAAAGAACGAGCGCTTCCCCCGCCTCGGGGTGACTGACGGCGTAGGCGCCGCATTCGTAAACTCCGGGAATGTCCGCGACCTTCGCTTCCACCTCGGACAGACTCACGCGTGTTCCCCTGATCTTCAGGAATGAGCCAGCCCGCCCTTCGATCCAGAGGAATCCCTCTTCATCCTGTCGGGCTAAATCGCGCGTGTGCAGCCAGCCATCGCGGAAGACGCGATTGGATTCTTCCTGGTCATTAAGGTAACCGGAACAGATCGAAGGTCCCTTCACCAGCAGCTCGCCCACCTGACCCACCGGCACGTCTTTCCCTTCTTCATCCACGATTGAAATCGCAAGGTTATTCAGGGGTTGGCCCACACTGCCTTGCTTTTCCGGCGCTCGATCCGGGTCCATGCAGGATATCCGGGCGGTCGCTTCGGTCTGGCCGTACATCACATAGAACTTGACCCGAGGAAATAGCTCACGCATCTCATTGATTCGTTCTGGCGCCAACCCGCCCCCTGCTTGAAGAAAGCGCCGCAAACTCGATTGGGGAATTTTACGGACATCCGATCGCCGAAGAAGCACATTGTAGACAGTCGGTACGCCAGCAAATGTGGTGCATTTATATCGCGCGATGCTTTGCAGAACCTTATTGGGGAACATGAAGCGGCGATCGAACACCACGGAGCCCCCCTGATAAAGATGGGTGTGCATCACACTCGCTCCAAAACAGTAGCTGACCGGGAGAATCAGGAGTGCCCTTTCATCGTTGCCCAAGCCCTGGCTGGGAATGATCGCTTCGGTATTGGCGATCAGGTTCTCATGGCTGACCATTACGAAGCGCGGGACACCGGTGGATCCTGACGTTGCCATCAAAGCCGCCAAGTCGGAAGCGGTACACGCGGCGGGCGCCATCGTCTCATCGGTGTCGCTGTCCAAGTCACCTTGCAGGCAGAGGACAGGGACGTTGGAGGCGACTTCTCGTCCTAATCCAGCTTCACTCCAGACTGCTTTGGCGCCGGTTGCTTCCACAAGCATGGGTGCTGAGGCGATGAGCGTGCGCTCGTCCACCGGCACCGCAACGAGACCTGCATAAATCGCTCCCAGGTAAACCAAGGCGCTAGACGGAGACAAAGCACAACCGATCAGCAATCGGTCACCCGCCTTCAAGCCCGAGGATATCAGTGAAGCGCCAAACCTCGCGATCACGCGCGGTAACTGCTCGGAGCCAATTTCGCGTCCCGTAGCCGCATCGATGAAGCAGGTATGCGGACCTAACCGCTGAACGAGGCGTCCCGCGAAATTCCATTCCACATTCGCTGTCACTTTACGCCTTCTTGGAGAGCTTCGCCGCAATGATGCGCACGATCGCGCCCACATTCTCCATTTCCATCAGCTCATCTACGTCCAAGCTGATTCCGAAGGTCGTTTCCAAGCTGCTGGCAAGCGATAAATGTCCAACCGAATCCCAAAGGGGAACATCACTCGGACTGGTTTCCATCGTTATTTTTTCCGGGTCGACATCGAATGTGGCCTTAAAAGCCTCCCGCACCTTGTTTAGAACTTCATCTGATTCGCTCATCTTTTTCCTTTCCTTGGGTCAATGACTAGACTTCACTGCTGAATAAACGCTCTTCACACTCAGGCCATGATTCCCATGCCACCATCGAGGACCAGGGTATGGCCGACAATTCCGGAAGCCGCATCGGAGCAAAGGAATTGTGCCCCATACGCCACTTCCTCGGCTGTAACCAGCCGCCCCGCCGGGGTCCGGCGGATGGTTTCGGCGATGCGGGCTTCACTGTTCGGTATCACCTTCCAGGCATCGGTCAGCACCGCACCTGCGGTCAGAATATTGACGCGAATGCCGCTGGGGGCAAGCTCGGCCGCGAAATGCCGCGCAAGAGATTCAAGTGCGCCCTTGGACGAACCCACCAACGAATAGTTGGGGAGGACACGGGTGGCGCCCCAGGAACTGACCGCCACGATACTGGATCCGGCGGAAAAGCGCGCTTTCGTCAGCTTGATCAGCTTGAAAAAGGCACGGACATTCAGGTTGAAAGTCCAATCGAAATGGCGATCGTTGAGTTCGTCAATGGGTCGGTGGATTCCGGTGGCGGCACAATAAACTAACCCCGACAGATGTGGACCGGATTCCCCTAGAGAGAGGTCAAGTTGTTCCAGACCTTTTTCGCTGGTTAAATCGGCGCGGCATAGCGAAATCGCCAATCCTTCCTCTGCAGCAATCGTCCTAAGATCTTCTGCAGGTTGTTGGTTGCGGAGATAGCTTGCGATGACCTTTGCGCCCGCCCGTGCAAAACGGAGTGAAATTGCCTGGCCAATTCCGCGGGTGCCTCCAGCAACCAGAATCGTTTTGTTACGCAAACTTAACAGGTCGTTTCCGCTGACGCTCATGCGGCTTGAGCTCCTATTCTCATGTGAATGTCCCCCGCGGATGCTGCAAGATTACCCGCCCATTGGGACGGACACTGCCTCAGGAGTTTGCGTATCTTTGCTTCGCTTCGGGCCCATACGCCAGGCTCGCGTCTCGGGATCATATTGTCTTATGATTGTCGCGGGCGATCCAAGGACTACGGAGTAGTCCGGGATACTTCGCGTCACGACCGAATGGACTCCGATGACGCAATTTCGCCCTATCGTCAACTCTCCTCTCGGGCAAATGATGGATGATCCGAAACCAATCCAAGAGCCTTGACCGATTCGGATCCTCCCGCCCTCAGTAATACCCTGATATGCAATCGGTGTCGTGATATCTTCGTATGCGTGATTATGATCTTGGATAAGAACGTGCTGACCGACAAGCACATCTCGCTCCAAATGAATTCGGTTTATTCCCGATATCATGGATCCGTAACCTATCGAGCAGTTGTCTTCGATCACAATAATTGGCTCGCCTGCCGGGTCTTCGGTAGCAACGTTGAGCCAAGCATTCTGCCTCATACTGACTGAATTGCCGATGCTGATTCTAACTGCCCTTCGTCTATCCACAAGACTAGTGAAATGAAATGACAGGTTACGCCCTCTGTATGCAAATGGATACACCGAGCTGATCCAAATGCTATATAGCTTTGTAAGTCCCTTCGGCAGGAACTCCAAGGGGTCCGGGAACCACGGCCGACGGTTCGAATAGCGCACGTCTTCACTCCTCACAAAATATTTCTAGATAATGCATCAGACATCAGTGCATCGTAACTCTCATTTTCGGTGAGATCCTTCTGGCGAGACTGGGAGTAGCGTGCGTTAAGGTCCACTTAATTGCAAGCTTTGTCGTCAGCCCATGCCTCATGGCTGTGCGGACTGCCTGCCGCGCTTCCTGATACCGCCCATGCTCGAGGTACCAGTTCGTCCAGGCACTGTGGACATGACGCAAGCCGCGGGTGACTACTTTCGATACATCCGGTGGCAGCCTTGGGCCCAATTTCTGCCATTTCTCGAACATCATCTGCGTACCCCGAAGGCGTACCTCAACGTCGTCCCATGGCCGGCAATTTGACCCCTCGGGAGACTTACTCCGGTCAAGCAAAGACAGCGGCTTGTTAACATAGCAAAAAGGGGCCACGAGGGACAGTCGGAAAAAGAGATCGTGATCCTCGGCGTATCCGAGCTGATCATCAAACAATCCAATTTGCTTGATGGCATCCGCGCGAACCAGGAGCGTAGATAGCCAGAAAGGGTCACGGGATTTCACAAGGCTCCTGACTGCTTCAAAATCCATTCCCAATGGTTTCTCGTAGGTCCGCCCGCTTTCGCGAAAAGCTGACGTATCCCTTTCCCGCTTGTCTACCAGCCTTGCATCGGTGATACACGCAGAGCACTTGTCCCTAAACTGATCGAGGGCGAGGAGCTGCCATTCGAGCTTTTCCGGAAGCCAGACATCATCCGAGTCCAAAAAGGCGACCAATTCTCCGCGAGCCTTCCCAATCCCCATGTTTCGGGCGGAGCTTTGACCTTGGTTGGGACGGAAGAAGTAGCGGACACGACCGCGATTGCAATCGTCTTTGCTGATGAGTGTCTGAAGAGCCTGACCCGTTCCGTCTGTGGATCCGTCGTCGACAATGATGACCTCGAACTGCGAGTAAGTCTGCGCCAGAACACTCCGGACAGCGGCCTGCACTTGTAGCATGCGATTAAAAGTCGGAATAACAACCGAAATTAGTGGCGTGTGATTCATTGATCGATTCAGTTAGTTGTTGAGGCGCTGGAACCTTAGACCCGAGTCGCCAGAGAGAAGTCATCTCATCAATTGTCGGCGTGGGAGCCGGCCCGATTCTCGCGACGCCGAATCCCGCCTATGTTTCTTGCTCGCCTTTGCCATCAAAGACATTACTCTTGATTCAGGCATCCTTCTTCATTCGCAGAACTGCAGGTATACATATGCTATAGGCAAGCAGGAAAGTGCAAAGTCCCAAAGCGATTTGAAGCACATTGCCTTTGGCTAAGGGCAAGAAACGAATAAAGAGACCGCCGCAAAGTAGCGTTGCACAAACGAGCCCCGCACGCGCGAATGCCGACCAATACCGAACCAGTCTTAAGCCAGTCAGTGAGCGAATTCGCATAATTTGAAGGATGTAGCTCGTCCCAATCGCAACCAGAGACGCGATTTGAGCGCCCACCAGCCCGAATAACTTGCAGGCTGGATATATCCCAACGATCATGATGACTGCGGACGCAGCGACCGCGCGGCGGTGCAGTGCCGGTCGGCCCAAAGCAGAGAAAGCGTCCGTGATGACACCATTGACGATGCTGATGGCCGCTACTGCCGAGGCGACGGCCAGAGGGCCAGCGGATTTCAAATACCTGGCCCCGTAGGTAACGCTGAGGAGAGAGGGCGCGCATAACCAAATGGCCACGACTGCCGGAAGCCCCAACGCGATCAGCCATGAAGTCGCTTCTATCAGGACGCGGTTAATGCGCCGGTGATCATCCTGAACGTGGGCAAATGCGGGCAAAAGTGTTGAACCTACCATGTTTTGAATGAAACCGGTCGGAGTCTGGACTAAATAGACTGCCATGACATACAGCCCTAATGCATAGGGAGAATAAAGCTTGCCGAGAACGAAAACATCTGTGCGTGTAAAAATCAGGTTTAGAAACGACAAGCCATAAGCGCCCCTAGAGTAGCTTAAGAGGTCGCGAGCGGCGTCTCTGTCCCATCCAAAAGTGGGTAGTCCGGGACACAGGATGTACGATAACAAACATCTGAAGACGTTCTCGCTGCAGTATCCAATTGCCAATGCCCAAACGTCGCGAAGGACGAAGCTGAGAATCACTGTAAGAATGACGCCGCAGACCGCGCCTCCATTGCTGATTGCAGCCCAGCGCCCGAACTTCATCTCTTTCTGCGGCAGGCAAGACCGTGGACTCATCGCCCCTTCCAGGAGGGCGCTCAGTAAGGCCACGCGAAGCAACGCAGAGAGTTCCAAGTTTCCGTAGAAACGGGCAACCCAGGGAGCGATAACGAAACAAACAGCATAAACACCGAGACTGCGTCCCATCGCCAGCCACCAAGCCGCGTTGAGGTATGCGGGCTCTCGTCCCCTCGGATTTCGAATAACGGAAGCCCTCAATCCTACATCGGTAAGGGACCCAATGACCGAAGCGGAAGACATGACAATTGCCATTGTCCCAAAGGCGCTTGGCGCGAGAATCCTTGCCAAAAGCATGTTCCGGGCAAATCGACTCGCCTGTTCCCCGAGGCTTGCGCTCCCCAGCAATGCCGCGCCACGCGTGGCTTTTGCCCTGAGGTTCTCCCCCAGCATGAGTCGACCGATGAATCCCTTGGCGGAAAAATAAAGACCTGTGAAATCCATCCGCTTCGGTGAACTCGTGGGCATCATCAATGTCCTTTTGGGGCATCCTTGCAGAAAATGGCGAATCTAGATTCGCGGCGCTTCGCATTCCATCAGATCTATGGAGAAGCGAAAAAGATCATGCGTCATAAATGCGAAAAAGCTTCTTTATCTTGTCTGTAACAATAAAGCGCAGACAATTCCGCTTCTTCCGTCGCAATCGGGCACTTGAAGCGGAGCATTTAGAACTGAAAATACAAGAATACCTTCGTCTGCTGGAGAGACATAAGAGAAACCGCGAGCAATAAACCCAGCGCCAGTGCCCAGCGCACCGTGGGCTGCCACAGTAACCATCG
>JASHSG010000167.1 GCA_030040935.1 Acidobacteriaceae bacterium
CGCAGCAGGCCAGCCCAAAGGTCATCGGCCACACTGAGTTCTTGCGCACCCAGTTCACCGCAAAATCCAGCGAGGTGAGAAAGACTCCCTCCGGCTCTTCATAGCCGTAGTCGACCTCTCTCACCTTGATCCGGTTTTTCGCGCTGCTCTCGAGATTGCCAAAGAGATAGTGGTCGCGCTCCACTGATACTGCCATAAAGCAAGTATACCGCCGAAGCCGCGACGGACCGGAGCGCGAAAAGCAATCGGAAAACCGCCGAAACTTGCGGTTTTTCGTTGTCTTTATGAAAATGATACGAAAATCAAAAGTGGCATTCGCTATGATTCTGGTCGGCGTCTCTTGCAGGCTTATGGCCGGCTCGATCGTCGACTGTGGGCCGGTCCCGCATCCATCTGTCCGGCATTTTTGGTTTTTCACGGCGCTTTGCGCGTGAATCATCGATTGGGAGCTGATCTCCTCATGTCCTTTCGCACTTTAATGATGCTTTTTTTGTTTGTTCTACCGGCGCACTTCGCATTTGCCGTGGCTCCGGCCATTTCGAACCCCTCCGCTCCCGCCACTCAGGCGCAGATTGCCGCCTTGCAGCGCGCCGTCCAGAACGCCCAAACCGCCGGCGACAACGCCTGGATGCTCACTTCGGCCGCGCTTGTGCTGCTCATGACCGGCCCCGGGCTTGCGCTCTTCTACGGCGGCCTTGTGCGCCGCAAAAACATCCTCGGCACCATGATGCAGAGCTTCGCCATGATGGGCCTGGTCACCGTCTTGTGGGCCATCGTCGGCTACTCGCTTGCCTTCGGCCACGGCAATATTTTCATTGGAGGCTTCGAGCACCTGTTCCTCAGGGGCGTTTCGCTTGACCCCAACCCTGACTACGCGGCCACCATTCCCGAGCAGACCTACATGATCTACCAGCTCATGTTCGCCATCATCACTCCGGCTTTGATCACCGGCGCGTTTGCCGAGCGCATGAAGTTCTCGTCGATGGCGCTCTTTCTTTCGCTCTGGTCGCTGTTCGTCTACTGCCCCATGGCGCACATGGTCTGGGGTTTCGGGGGCCTGCTCAACGCCACTTCCGGCCATATTCCCTCGCTCGATTTTGCCGGCGGAACGGTCGTTCACATCACCAGCGGCGTCTCGGCCCTTGTCTGCGCGCTCTATTTGGGCAAGCGGCTCGGTTACCCGCACACGGCGATGCCTCCGCACTCGCTCGTGCTCAGCTTTATCGGCGCCTGCCTCTTGTGGGTGGGCTGGTTCGGTTTTAACGCCGGCAGCGCTCTGTCGGCCGGCCCGCTCGCCACCAGCGCCTTCGTCAACACCCACTTCGCCACGGCTACCGCCGCCATCGGCTGGACCATCTTCGAGTGGCTGCACAATGGCAAGCCCACCGCTCTCGGCGCAATCTCCGGCGCCGTAGCCGGCCTCGTCGCCATCACGCCCGCATCTGGCTTCGTTCAGCCCATGTCGGCCCTCTTCATCGGCCTTGCCGCCGGCTTCTTCTGCTCCTTCATGGTCTTCCAGGTCAAGTCCCGTTTCGGTTACGACGATTCTCTCGACGCATTTGGCGTTCATGGCGCAGGAGGCACTCTGGGAGCTTTGCTCACCGGCGTCTTTGCCTCTTGCGTCATTAATCCCATCTACGGCGCGGGCGTCCCCACCGGCGCCATCGAAGGCCACTGGAGCCAGGTTCTCAATCAGCTCGCCGCCGTGGGCATCTCATGGGGAATCTCCGTCGTCGGCACCCTGGTTCTGCTCTTCGTCGTCGACAAGGTGATGGGTCTGCGCGTCGCTCCTGAGCACGAGATGGCCGGGCTCGACCTTTCGCAACACGGCGAGGAAGGATACGATTTCAATACCTGATGAGCTTCATGCCGCCACCGGCGGTGTTCTCGGAACTTTTCTTCGGGCAGAGGCAGCGAAGGAGCCCCCCCGCCTGTTACGCTATCGAACGAGGCGTTTTTTGTATGCTCAAGATCGAAGCTGTTCTGCAACCCTCAAAACTGGATGCCGTTAAGGATGCCCTGCTCGAAGCGGGCATCGAAGGCATGACCATTCTCGAAGCCCGCGGCCACGGCCGCCAGAAGGGCCACACCGAGTTCTATCGCGGTCGCGAATATACCGTCGACCTTCTGCCCAAGGTGAAGATCGAAATGGTCGTGCACGATGAGTTGAAAGACAAGGCCATCGACGCCATCAACAGCGCTGCCCGCACCGGCCGCATTGGCGATGGCAAAATCTTCATCAGCCGCATCGACGAGGCCATCCGCATCCGCAACGACGAGCGCGGCGAAAACGCGCTGTAATTCTTGCGGCTGTCATCCTGAGCGAGTCGCCGCGGCGGCGAGTCGAAAGATCTGCAGTTGCTTCTGCTCGTGAACGGTTCCCGAGCAGGCGGCCATCAGGTTCGATGGATGGTAACGCTTTGACATGAAATTGATGACCGCTCGGCACTACATCCTTCTCGGTATCGCACTCGCCGCCTCCCTCCTGGGCGCGCAGGACACTCGTACCGTCGTCGAGCCGGCTTTCCCCCAGCTCTGCTCCACAATCGACGCCCAGCTTCGTACCGACGGCCATTCGCTCGCGCCCGCCGACGAGCAGAAACTCGACACCGCGCGCATCCAACGCGCCATCGACAAATGTGGCCGCGGCCGCGCCGTCATGCTCCGCGTCGATGAAACCAATAACGCCTTTCTCAGCGGCCCGCTCGAGCTCAAGCCCGACGTCACGCTCATTGTTGGCCTCGGCGTCACCCTCTTTGCCTCGCGTGATCCGGCCGTCTTCGCCGTTTCAGCCGGAAGTTGCGGCGTCGTCAGCCACACCCCCGGCCCGCGCGGGTGCAGGCCTCTCATCTCCGTCGATCACGCGCCCAACTCCGGCGTGATGGGCGACGGCGTCATCGACGGACGGGGCGGCGAAAAAATGCTGGGCTCCCAATATACCTGGTGGGATCTAGCCGAGCAGGCGCGCGCCGGCGGCTCGCAGCAGGTTCCGCGCCTCATTGTCGCCACAGACTCCGGCAACTTCACGCTTTATCGAATCACCCTGAAGAATTCACCCAACTTCCACGTCGTATTCAACCATGCAGATGGTTTCACCGTTTGGGGGCTCAAGATCGACACGCCGCAGCGGCTCGCGCGCAACACCGACGGCGTTGATCCCGGCGACGGCGCCCGGAACATCACCATCACCCACAGCTTCATTCGCGCCGGCGACGATAACGTCGCCATCAAGGGCGGGCCGGGCGGCGCAACCAACATGACCATCAGCCACGATCACTTTTACTGGGGCCACGGCATGTCTATCGGCAGCGAGACCAACGGCGGCGTCTCGAAAATCCGCGTCTTCGATCTTTCGCTCGACGGCCCCGACAACGGCATCCGCATCAAGTCGAACGGCTCGCGCGGCGGACTTACCGAGGACGTGGTCTACGACGACGTTTGCATTCGCAACTCGCCCAATCCCATCACCCTCGACACCGCCTACACTGCCGCCGGCA
>JASHSG010000168.1 GCA_030040935.1 Acidobacteriaceae bacterium
AAATCGAGCGGCACAATCGCCCCACCGCTCGCGCGTAGTCTTTTTTCCAGCAGCGGATGACGGGCACCTTCAACCCGCAACAGATCGCGTCCAAAACCAGGAGAAACCGAGTGGAACGCGACCGCAAATCGGGCCCGCGCGAGCAAGCTATCCACCTGCGCCAGGACTCGCGCGCCCTCAACCAACTCGCGCGCATAACCCGCCACCTGCCGCGTCAGCCCCACAAAAATCCGGTGGATCTCTTCCTGTTCTTCCTCGATCAGCCGCACCAGCTCGTTATTCTGCTCGATCGTTTCCAGCGGCTCAACATATACCGTCTGACCCGAGGAGCTCACGCCGTGAATCACGCCGGTAACGCGCCGCTTAAGCTCCGCACACACGGGAATCACAAATCGCTCGCCGCGAATCGTGATGACATCGTCCTGCGCCGCGTTTTCCGCGGACAATTTGCGCAGTGCCGCCCGCAGGCTTTCCTCGATGATTCTCTGCTGACGCTCCTGTTCGCGCCGAATCCGGGTTAGCTCCGGCGAGGCGTCGTCGGCCAGCGAGCCGCCAGGCTGAATTGTCCGTTCAATGGATTCGGCGAGGGGCCGCAGGTTTGTTGCAAGCGCCGATGAAATCTCCGATAGCTGGGGCAACTTGCCGGCAAGCCGCGCCGGCGGTTCGCGCAGCAAAGCCTGCCACGCCGCCACGTCGTTGGCGAGCCGCGCGATGCTCTGTAATTCGGCCGCTTCAAGCGCCGCGTCTTCGATCTGCGCCTTGTCTGTCAACTGCGCCGGATCGAACAAGCCGCCGAGCGCGATGGAAATCTGTTCTTCAAGGACCAGCCGCAGTTCCGCGGCAAGCCGGTGCTGGCGTGCAATCCAGTTTTCATCCGTTGAAGGATGCAAGGCAAGAATCGCCTCCCTGCCGACCGCCGAGGCGGCGAAACCTCCCACCAGCGCCAACAGCGGCTGCCACTCGAGCGCGGCCAGATCGACGTGCTCCACCGGCGACGGAATGGGATCGACGAGTGGCATGTTCACGAATTATGGTAGCGTTCGAGGCTCGGCGGCGTCGCGATCGCGCCCGATGAAAAGCGCGTACTGGCGGCGCCGAGGGCGCGGCCGGCGATCAGCTCGACGTCGATTTCGGCGTCGCGGCTGGAGCAGCAGTTGTGGAAGGCGCGGGCGCGGCGCTGGTGCCAGCTGAAGAGGGAGCCTTGGTTTCGGATTTTGTCTCCGATTTTGTCTCCGGCTTTGACTCCGTTTTGCCTTCTGGCCTGGAATCGGAATCGCTGCCGGCCGAATTGCCCTTGGCCGCATAGTCGTTCACGTACCAGCCCGCGCCTTTGAAGCTCAAGCCAGGCACAGTGAGAATCCGCTCCAGAGCTCCGCCGCATTCCGGGCAAATCCTCTCCGGCTCGTCGTCAAAATGCTGAATTTTTTCAAATCGGTGGCCGCACTCGGTGCAGCGATACGGATACAACGGCAAGGCGATTTAACCCCTCGGCAGGAAATGCTCCACAAACTCCATTGTATGGGCAGGACGGCAAATTGACTGAGAACTTGCCGCCCTGAGCGGATGCCGGAGGTAACGGGCGTACCGAATCTCAATGCACCTGGATGGGCACCGAAGCGCTCACATCCTCCCAGGCGAGCGTCAGCGCTCCCTTGCCGTGATCGTCGGTAATTGTGTAGGTCAGATCCTCAACCAGCGGCACCCTGGTGGTCGCCATTGGCGTCTTGCCCAGATCCTTCGACGGGTCATACGCAAGTCCCCACTCGCCGGTCGCCTTGCTCACAATCAGAACCCATTGCGCCGGGTCGGAGATGTCGACAAAGAGCGTGTATGTTCCGGCGGGAACGTTCAGATCGCCGATGGTCAGGTCGGCATCAGTTTTCAGCGTGGTGGCTGCGTTCGCGCCCGCGCGCCAGACGGGGTAGTGCGGATCGTGGCTTATGAGGCCGTCCTTGGTATAGATCTTGCCCTCGCGCCCGTTCACACGGGGCGAGCTATATGTAATGGTGATGGTTTTGCCATCGACGGAAACCGATGCTGTGGCCGGCGGGCTCTTCGGCGGCGCCTTCTGCTGGCCGATCAGAGTCGTCGCAGCGAGCAAAAGACCCGTACAAACCAAAATGTGCTTCATGATAATGCTTCTCCTCCCGGCAGAGCCTTGACACGCTTTGGGGCCGGCTCCGACGCGTTGATTGTCGCACCACGCGGGCAGGTTGCGAAAGCCGCCTCTGTGAAAACCCTGTTATGATGCGCCAAAGGAAGACGAATGAGAAACGGATCGAACGCGAATTCGGCGGGAGCCCGCTTTCGCGCCGCGCTGGCGGCAGAGAAGCCACTGCAGGTGGCGGGCACAATCAACGCCTACTCGGCAATGCTTGCATCGGCTGCGGGATTTCGCGCGATCTATCTTTCCGGCGGGGGCGTCGCGGCAAATTCGCTCGGAGTCCCCGACCTGGGTATCAGCTCCCTGGAGGATGTGCTCACCGACGTCCGACGGATCACCGACGCCTGTCCGCTGCCCCTGCTTGTCGACATCGATACGGGCTGGGGCGGAGCGTTCAACATTGCGCGGACCATTCGCCAGATGATCAAGGCAGGAGCGGCTGCGGTCCACATTGAGGACCAGGTAACGGCGAAGCGCTGCGGTCACCGACCGGGCAAAGAGCTCGTCCCTGCCGAAGAGATGGTCGATCGCATCAGGGCCGCCGTGGATGCGCGCTTCGATACGGATTTCATAGTCATGGCCCGGACCGATGCTCTCGCGAACGAGGGTCTGGCTGGCGCCATTGAACGCGCGCAAGCTTACGCGGCTGCCGGAGCCGACATGATTTTTGCCGAGGCGGTCACGGAGCTCGCGCAATACACCGCATTTCGCAACGCAGCCGGCGTGCCGATTCTTGCCAACATCACGGAATTCGGCAAAACCCCTCTCTTCACGCGCGACGAGCTTGCCGCCGCCGGTGTCGACATCATCCTTTATTGCTGCGCCGCGTATCGCGCCATGAACTCCGCGGCGCTCAAGGTATACGAAGCGATTCGCGCCGAAGGCACGCAGAAAAGCGTGCTGCCGCTGATGCAGACCCGCGACGAGCTGTATCGCCATCTCGGCTACCACGCGTACGAGCGAAAGCTGGATGAACTTTTCGCCAAAGATAAGTCAACGGGGGGCGCATGATGTTGGCGCAGCTCGACAACATCATCGCGCTTCTGGAGCGCACCCCGGCATCATTTGACGCTCTCGCGCGCAACCTGCCTGACTTCTGGACAAAGCGCAATGAAGGCGGCAACACCTGGACGGCCTTCGACGTTGTCGGCCATCTCACCCACGTCGAACAAGCCAACTGGATTCCGCGCGCCAGGTGGATTCTGGAATTTGGAGATTCCAGGCCGTTTCCGCCGCTGGACCGCGATGGCCACGCCAACCTGACACGCAACAAGACGCTCGGGGAGCTGCTCGATGCGTTTGCTGCCGCGCGCTCGCAGAGCCTCCGCGAGTTGCGCGCCATGAATCTGCAAGCCAAGGACCTCGAGCGCTTTGGGAAGCATCCCACGCTCGGCGCAGTTACGCTCTCTCAATTGCTCACCACGTGGGCGGCTCACGACGTCAACCATCTGCATCAGGTCTCGCGAATTATGGCGCATCAGTGCCGTGAAGCCGTCGGGCCATGGCGCGCCTTCCTCGGCGTCATGCACTGCGACGGCCACAGCTCTCCGGCGTGATGCCGATTCATGAGTCTTTTCGGAGGAAGATTGAGCACAGGCGATATCCACACTTCACCATCAGGCTTTAAGCCGAAAAAGTCCGTGGCGCTCTCCGGGACCCCCGCCGGCGAAACCGCCGTCTGCACGGTTGGCCAGAGCGGCAACGACCTGCACTATCGCGGCTACGACATCGCCGACCTGGCCGAACACTGCGAGTTTTCCGAAGTCGCGCACCTATTGATCCACAGCAGGCTGCCCAATGCACGAGAGCTTGCCGCCTACAAGAAGCGGCTGCTCGGCCTGCGCACTTTGCCCGCAGAACTAAAGCAGGCACTTGAGCAACTGCCCGCGCACTCGCACCCCATGGACGTATTGCGGACGGGCGTCTCGGTGCTGGGTTGCTTGCGGCCCGAGGCCGAAGACCACAACCCGGACGGCGCGCGTGATATCGGCGATGCGCTTCTGGCGTCGCAGCCGTCAATGCTTCTCTACTGGCACCATTTTGCGCGGACCGGCAAGCGCATCGCCGTCGACGCCGACAGCGAGCCGCTCGCCGGCCACTTCCTTCATTTGCTGCACGGCCGTCCGGCCAGCTCGGAGTGGATCCACGCCATGCAGGTCTCGCTCATCCTCTACGCCGAGCACGAGTTCAACGCCTCCACGTTCACCGCGCGCGTGATCGCCGGCACCGGCTCCGACCTTTACTCCTGCGTCACCGGCGCCATCGGCGCGCTCAAGGGGCCAAAGCACGGCGGAGCCAATGAAGTCGCACTCGAAATCCAGCAGCGCTACTCATCACCCGCCGAAGCCGACCTCGACATTCGCCGCCGCATCGACGATCGCGAAGTCATTATCGGATTTGGCCATCCCGTTTACACCATCAGCGATCCGCGCTCGAACATCATTAAGGAGCAGGCCCGCGCGCTCGCCGTCGACGGCGAAGGCCGGCGTCTTTTCGCCATTGCCGAAAAAATTGAAGACACCATGCACCAAACCAAGCGCATGTTTCCCAATCTCGACTGGTACTCAGCGGTCGCCTACCATTTGATGGGCATACCGGTCGACTTATTTACGCCGTTGTTTGTGATGGCGCGAACCGCGGGCTGGTGCGCGCACGTGATCGAACAGCGCGAGAGCGGCAAGATCATCCGCCCCTCCGCCGTCTATACTGGGCCCCAGAATCTGAAATTTGTGCCGATTGAGGCACGGGAATAGGGACGAGGGAGCCCGCGTGCCATCGCACACGACGAATGAACGCCCAGCACCGGACAAAGTCCTCACCGACATCGCCGACTACGCGCTGAGTTTCAAGATCGAGAGCGATCTCGCATACGCGACGGCGCGCGTCTGCCTCACCGACACACTGGGCTGCGGCCTTGAAGCGCTCGAATACTCCGCCTGCACCAAGCTGCTGGGCCCCATTGTTCCGGGCACGATTGTTCCCAACGGGGCGCGTGTTCCGGGAACCAGCTTTCAGCTCGATCCAGTGCAGGCGGCATTCAACATTGGGACGATGATCCGCTGGCTCGACTTCAACGACACATGGCTCGCCGCAGAGTGGGGCCATCCGAGCGACAATCTTGGCGCTATCCTCGCCGTGGCCGACTGGCTGTCGCGCAGCGCCGTCGCCGAAGGCCGCCCGCCGCTCATCATGCGCGACGTACTCAGGGCCATGATCAAGGCCCACGAAATTCAGGGCTGCCTGGCGCTCGAAAATTCCTTCAACAAGGCCGGCCTCGATCACGTCGTCCTGGTCAAAGTCGCATCCACGGCCGTTGTCTGCGCGCTTCTTGGCCTCACGCGCGAACAAACCGTCAATGCTCTGTCTTTAGCGTGGGTCGACGGCCAGAGTTTGCGCACCTATCGCCACGCACCGAACACCGGCTCGCGCAAAAGCTGGGCGGCGGGCGACGCCACCAGCCGCGCGGTTCGATTGGCGCTGATGGCCCGCGCCGGCGAAATGGGCTACCCCTCCGCGCTCACCGCGAAGACCTGGGGATTCTACGATGTTTCGTTTGGCGGCCAGGAATTCAGATTTCAGCGGCCCTACGGCTCGTATGTGATGGAGAATGTCCTCTTCAAGATCAGCTACCCGGCCGAGTTCCACGCGCAAACCGCCGTGGAAGCGGCGATGAAAATCCATGCCGAGCTCGGTCGCCGCGGGCTGTCCGCGCAAGCGATCAGGAGAATTGCGATCAGAACGCACGAGGCTTGCCTGCGCATCATTGACAAGCGAGGGCTCCTGGCGAACCCCGCCGACCGCGATCATTGCATTCAATATATGGTCGCGATTCCGCTGCTTTTCGGGCGGCTCACTGCAGCGGATTACGAAGACTCGGTCGCGCTTGATCCGGAGTTAGGCCCGCGCATCGACGCGCTGCGCGAGAAAATCGCTTGTGTCGAGGAACCCCGGTTCACGGCCGACTATCACGATCCGGAAAAGCGATCGATTGCAAACAGCCTGCGCGTCGAGCTCGACGACGGCACGATACTGGAGGAAACGGTCGAATACCCCATCGGCCATCGCCGGCGCCGCGAAGAAGGATTGCCGTTGCTCGTCGAGAAGTTCAGGAAAAATCTCCGCCGCTTTCCCGAAGCGCAACAGCACCGGATTCTCAGGTTTTCGGTCAACCCCGCCCACCTCGATGCCATGCCCGTCAACGACTACGTCGACCTCTACGTGCCGGAGTCCGAGCTCTGATGGCAAGCTCGCTCCAGCAATGACCTGTCATCCCGAGCGGCCGGAGCGCAGCGCAGGGAGTCGAAGGATCTGCGGTTGCCCTGCCCCCAAATCCCCCGCACACAATCCCCTTTTTGCTCTATAGTGTTCCCGCAGCCAAAATCATCTGTTCGGGGCCGCCTATGTTCTTTCGGTTTCATCTCTCTGCCTGCGCAACCCTTCTTTTTCTCAGCGCCGGGTTTGCGCCGCTCCTCGCCCAGCACGCGCCGAATTCCAACCCCCTCTATCAGCAGCTGCGGAACCTGCTGCCGGGCGGCGAAGTCATTACCGTTAAAGACCTCGTATTGCACCGCGACGCCGCCACATTCACGTTCCAGAGCGGCAGCTTTGCTTTCTACGGGCAGGTCAATGGCAAAGTCACAGGCGCAGTCTTCATCGGCCAGGGTCACCTGCGCATCATCCCGCCGAACCAGGAAGAGGGTCACAATCTCTTCATCCAAATGCACACCGAGGTCGTGAACGAAGATTTCGATCACGCGATCTTTCGCTTTACCGATTCAACCTCCGATGAGCTCCACCGCGCATCGGCCGGGCAAGGCCAGGCGGATTCAGACTTCACGCGCCACGCCCTCGAACTTCAGAACTTTCTCCGTCGTCACGCCGAAGGTTCACAAAGCGAGAGCTCGGGCCCGACCCCCGGCACGTTCTACTTCAAAAAGTTCTACGGCAATCTCGATCTTCGCCTGCTCGAAGATGTTCTCAGCCCCACGCCCGGCCAATACTTCATGGCGGCAATCCATGCCGGCAAATACCCACACCTCTTTTTTGTCTACGACCCACACGGCGTCGAGGAAGTATCTCCCGAGGAAGTCGCGCTCCTGAACTGGGATTCAACGAACGACGCAGAGACGATTCCGCTGGCCTTTCATCGCGCGGCCGAATACGCGGCCGGCGCCGCCAGCGGCAACGAGCACAATGCCGCCTACAAAATCCTCAGCGAGAACCTCGACGTCACGATCGACCGGGGCGGGCTTTTGTCGACGCTGGCAACGATTCAGGCGCGCGCGGAACAGGACGGACTAGCCGTCATCCCGCTCGATCTCTATCCGACTCTCCGCGTCAGTCAGGTGACCGACGGCAATGGTGCGCCGCTCGATTGGATACAGGAGAAAAAAGACGAAGATCCCGACTTCGGCGTTGTGCTCGCCGCGCCACTCAAGATGGGCGAGACCACGACAATCAAGGTCACTTATAGCGGAAAAGATGTGGTGTTGAACGAGGGCAGCAACAACTACTACCCAACCGCGCGCCAAGACTGGTATCCAAACTCCTATCAGGGGCTGGGCGACTACGCTCTCTACCACATGGTCTTTCATGCGCCAAAAGGCCTGCAGCTTATCGCTACTGGGAGCAAGGTCAGTGAAGTGACCGAAGGCAAATTCACAATCACCGAGTGGAAAACCGATACGCCCCTGCCTGTCGTCGGCTTCAGCCTGGGCGATTTTGAAGAGAAGGAAGCAAAAATCGGCAGTCCGGTCGGCGGCCAGCTCACGATTGACGCGTATGCCAACAAGGACAAGCCTGATTATTGGCTGCAGATGGAGGGCGGCGGGTTGGGCACCCTCGAAACCACTCCCATGCTGGGAAATGAACTCAGTCAGGGCCAGATCGCCGCGCAAATCTACACCGACTATTTTGGCCCGCTCCCCTTTTCACACATTGCTCTCACGCAGCAATCGCCATGCGATTATGGCCAAAGTTGGCCGATGCTTGTTTACCTGCCTATCTGCGGATTCTTCGATGAGACTCAGCAGCATTTCCTCGGCCTCAGCGACTTCAGCGCGGGAACCTATTGGAAAGTGGTCACGCCTCACGAGGTCGCGCATCAATGGTGGGGCCACACAGTCGGCTTCCGCGGCTATCGCGACCAGTGGATGAGTGAAGGCTTCGCCGATGAATCGGCAAGCATCTTTCTTCAGTCCACGCGCACCAAGATCGACGATTTCCATGAATTCTGGCGGCTGCAGCAGCGTACGCTCACCGAAAAAAATGAGTTTGGTTTTCGGCCTGTAGATGTCGGCCCCGTCACCATGGGACTCCGTCTCAGCTCTCCCAAAACCGGCTTTGATGTCTACCAGAACCTCGTCTATCCCAAGGGCGCCTTCATCCTGCACATGATTCGCATGATGATGTGGTCGCCGCACGATGGCGACGCGCGCTTCAAGGCGACGATGCACGATTTCGTCAGCACTTATACCCTGCGGGCCGCCACGACCGAGGATTTCAAGGCCATTGTGGAAAAACACATGAGCCCCGAGATGGATCTCGAAGGCAATCACCGCATGGATTGGTTTTTCAATGAGTACGTATACGGCACCGATTTGCCGAACTATCATTTCCAGGGCACGGCCACGCGCAGCGGCGACGGCTGGAGCCTGTATTTCAATCTGGCGGAATCCGGAGTTCCCGAGGCCTTCCGAATGATGGTTCCCATCTATCTAAATCTTGTGGACGGCCGCAGCCTCCGCCTTGCCGAGGTCGTCATCCACGGCGAGCACACCGTCGATCAATCCGTGCAGCTGCCGCAGCTTCCAGCGGCCATCAAGAGCGTCACAATCAACAACAACTACGACGTCCTTTGCACGGCGAATTGACGGCGGCCAGGCACGGCGAGCAAAAAAGCGCGGACCCGAGAGTCCGCGCTTTGCTTTGCTCGGTTTGAGGCGCGGCTTTTACGCCTTCGCCAGCACAGCCTTGCCCAGCTTCTCGGCCAGCATGTCGTGCGCGTGGGCGAAGAACTCGTCCTTCGCAATCTTGCCCGCGTCGAGATCGGCCAGCAGCTCTTTCTGGGCCTGATACTCGCGATTTACCACGCCCGCTTTGGACTGCAGGAGCCGCCACGCCTTGCGCCGCTCCACGCAGAACATCACGAGCTGCCGCGAAAGCGCGTAGTAGACCGTCTTGCCGTCCTGGTCGAAAGCAATATACACGCCGAAGTCGGGAATGTAGCTGCGATGCTGAGGCAACAGGTAGTGGCGATAGACGACGTCCTGCTGCGTGATGCGCACCAACATATTGTCGAGCGAGATTTTTTCCTGGATCTGGTCCGGCTTCAGTTTCTTGAGATGGTTTCTGAAGCGGGCCTCGGTAACGCACCAATGCGCCACGGTGTAGCGATAGGGCTCGTTGGTCACCTTCGACTTGGTCTCGTACCAGTCGAGATCGATCGACGGATTGCCCTTGATGTCCAGCGCTTCCTGATAGGTTTCACCCAACCGCGGGTTGAAGACGAACTCCGGAGCGCCGCGGGAGTCGCGCACGCGCTGCGCCTGGAAGAGCGCCATGTCGTCGGGCACGCCGTGCTCCGGCTGGCAGGTGGTGAAGCACTGCAGGAACATTGTGCCGCGATACTCGAGCCCGTCGAGAATTGCCCGATAGAGCTTGGGCGCATTGGCCATCGATACCTGGGCGACAAACGGCGAGCCGTGGCCGGCGAGGAAGGTCTCGGCTACGGTTTTCTTCTCAGTATTCTTGCCCTGGGTGGCGGAGCCGAATACGTTCATGTCGTTGCCGCCCAGCATGGGAGTTGAATCGGAGTTCTGGCCGCCGGTGTTGGAGTAAACCTGGGTGTCGAGCATGAGCACCTTGACGTTGGGCCGGTTCTGCAGCATCACCTTGGAGGTGTTCTGGTAGCCGATATCGCCGATGCCGCCGTCGCCGCCCACCACCCAGACTTTGGGCAGCTCGACGATCTCCTGGCCGGTCATCAGCGCGTCGGTAAAATGCGTGAAGTGGTAGTACTCTTCGGCGCTGAACCACTCCGACGCCGCCGACAAGGAACCATCCGCGGGCGCACCCACTTCGCGCGCGAGGAGAATGTCGGCCAGCCGCTCGGGAATCACTGAGCGGCGCGCGTGATCGACGATAAAGCTTTCGCCCATCAGCCAGCCCACGGTCACGCCGTCCTGGAAGAGGGAGTTCATCCACGGGTAGGGATGCGGATTGTTGGGCGCGGTTGAACCGTAGACGGTGTTGCAGCCGGTGTGCGCCGCCATGGCCATTACGCTCATGCCGTTGGCCAATCGTCCATCCACGGGCTGCAGGTTCTTATGATTGAAGGCCTCGGTCAGGAGAACTGCGGCGATGGCCTCCACCAGCTGCGCATCGGTGATCTCGCCATGCTCAGCTTCATAGGCCGCAATGCGCGCCTTGGTATCCCGAGTGTCTTCGCCGCCCAAGCCCATCACCAGGTGCGCGATAGCCTGCCGCAGCCGCACGTAATCGTCAGGGCAGCTCTCCTTGATGGCAGCAAGCTTTGCCGCGCCTAATTTTTCCAGGTCCCCGGCCTTCGCGACAAACCGGTCGCTCTTGGCGTGGAAGACAGGCCGCATATAGGCTTCGGTGACGGCGGCAATCGAGCGCAGCACGCTCTTCTCGCCACAGCCGGCGCAGGCGCCGTCGCCGGCGACGAGGGCGTCATAGTTGGTCCGCACCATCAGCAAGTTGCGCAGCGTGGCCGTCTTCGAGTCCGCGGGATTGGCGCCGTTGTAGAGGCCAAGGTACTTCTGCGCGGTGTCGGGCAGCAGGTTCAGGAACGCCGTGCCAGTCTCGTGCTCGGCGTTCACCTCTTCGGTCTCCTGCACCATCTTCAGCGCCATGTGGTCGCCGCAAGCGGTAACGCAGGCCGCACAACCCTTACACAAATCGGAAACGAAGATGGAAAAAATTCCGCCCGATCCCGGGGTCTTGCGCTCCGGCGACGAGAAGATGGCGTTCACTTTCTGGTAGGCCATCGGCACCTTGTCGACAATCGAGAAGAATTGCGCTTTGGCTTCCGCCGAAAATCCATCCACGGATTCCGTGACCTCGCGAATGATGGAGGGGAGGGGGGTGCCAGTCTTGATCTCGGCCAGCATGCGCTGGCGCGTGAGCCGGTCGATCTCGGGCAGCTTGTCGAGCATCTTTGCGCGCTCGGCGGGATCGGCAACATAGCGCGTCACCGCCGTGCGCAGCAGGGTGCCGAGGTCCTGCGAGCAGTTGGGGAGGGCCGTATCCGGGCAGACCGAGATGCACTCCATGCACTGGGTGCAGTTCTCGGGAATATAGAGCGGCGTCTCGCGCCGCGCAACATACTTTGAAGCGGTATCGCCAGTCCCGGCGGCGATCACACCCATCGCAGCCAAGGGGGTAGCCGGCTGGTTGTAACCAAAGTTGGAGCGGAACTCGGCGTCGAAAACATTGATCTGCGAAATGGGTGTTCGCGGCCCTTGCCCGGCCGGCGCGCCCGTCGAGCGCCGCATTGCAGGCACTGCGCCGGCTCCGACTTCAACAAACGCCGGCGCCTGCGCCAGAATCGGAAGCAGGGCCTGGCCGCGGAGGCTGGAGTGATCGGCCGCGGCGACGTCGCCAATCGAGATTTCCTTCACGCGATCGAATCCCTGAGTCATGACTTCCATGTTCGACTGCACGACCGCATCGCCGAGCTTGCCGAACTTCTTGACGTATTGCTTGTAAACAACGTCGCGGTACTGTTCGCGCGTGATGCCGAAATCCTGAAGCATGGGGCTCACCGCGAAAAACGCTCCCAGGAACGCGTTGCCCTGCATGCGCAATTGCAGATCGGCGCGGTCGGTGGCTTTACGCGCAATCTCAAAGCCGGGCAGCGTGAAGACGCGAATCTTCTTCCTGATGATCTGCTGGCGCGCCCAGATGGGCAGGTTCTGCCATGCGCGCTCGCCATCCACATCGGACTCCCAAATAAGAGAGCCACCCTCCTCGATGCCGTCGAGCGGATTGGTGTGCGTGAAGGCCTTGGGATCGCAGCAGAGAACGACAGTCACGTGACGCAAGTCGCAGTTGACGCGTATCCGCTCCTTGGCGGCAACCATGAAATAGCTGGTCGGCGCGCCCTTCTTCTCCGATCCATACTTGGGGTTGGCGCTAACGTGAATGACTTCCTTAGGATTGCCAAGATCATCCTTCAATCCGTCGCGCTCGAAGAGCAGGTCGTTAAGGTCGCCGAGAATTGCGCCCAGGTTCTTGCCGGTGGTAATGGCGCCCCATCCACCGACGGAATGGAAACGCACGGCTACCGCGCCCTCGGGGAGCAGCGAAGGCATTTCATCAGCGATCACCGAGTAGGGATGGTCGATGCCGAGAACCATGAAATTCGCGCCATCAGCGGCGGTCTTGCCGTCTTTGCGCGCGCGGCCGGCAGTGGCAAATTCGAAGGCGCCGATAATGTGCTCGGGGCGGAAGTCGCGCGAGCCCAGCCCGTAGCTGCCGGCGAAGAAGCGAGGGACTTCAGCCAGCGTAATCGAGGGCAGGCCCGCCGTTCCCTGCAACGCTTTTGAGAATGCGGTGCGAATGTCGCGGCCCAGCGGATTATCGCCAGACAGCGCCTCGTCCGTGCGCTCCAGGACAATCACATTCTTCTTGCCCTTGAGGGCGGCAACCAGCGCGGCTTCGGGGAAGGGGCGAATCACATTGACATGGACGGACCCGACGCTCGAATTGCGCGTCTGGCGCAGATAGTCGACCGCGGCTTCAATGTTTTCCGCCGCCGATCCGAGCGAAACGAATACCGTATCCGCATCTTCAGTCATGTATTGGGTAACGAGCCCATAATAACGTCCGGTCAACTCGCCGAAGTCCTTATATGCCGCTTCAAGGAACCCCAGAATGGGCTCGGCAAAGTTATTGCGCCGCGCCACCACGCCCTGCATGTAGTGTTCCTGATTCTGAACCGGCCCGAGGAGGATGGGGTTGGTCAGATCCATCATCCTGGGAACGCGGCGGCGGGTAGGCCCAAAGAGAACCCTTTGCGCCTCCGTCGGGCAGTCGATCACGTCGTCCGGCGCGCCGAGGTACTCGCGAATCAGCTCCGATTCGTGCTTGTAAAAAGTGCGCTCCAGGTGGGTGGTGAGGAAGCCGTCCATGATGTTCATGCCCGGCGTCAGCGAGAGCTCGGTCACACGGCGCAGAATCAGCGCCTGGTCGGCAGCCTGCTGAGCGTCCTTGCCGAAGACCATAATCCAGCCGGTGTCGAGCGCGCCATAAATATCGTCGTGGCCACAGTGAACGTTGAGGGCGTGCTTGGTGAGCGCGCGCGCGCCCACTTCGAGCACCATCGTGGAAGCTTTGCCCGGCGCGTGGTAGTACTGCTCAACGCCGTAGACCACACCCTGACCCGAAGTGAAGTTGACCACGCGCTTGCCGCAAACCGAGTGCGCAATCGCTCCGCCCTGTGCCGCATGCTCCCCCTCGGCCTCGATCGCAATGGTGTTGCCGCCGAACACATTCAGCTTGCCCTCTGCGAACGCCTGCTGGAAGAGCTCGCCGCCTTCAGTCGAAGGAGTGATGGGGTAGAACACACCGGCATCGGCGATGCGCGTTTCAGTGTGATAGCTGACAAGCTGATTCCCGTTGGCGGTAACGCGAATGCCTGGATAGCGAGCCTTCATTGTTCCCTCACAGTGAACCCAGATTCAGACTTTGCCCAATCTTGCCTTCAATCGTTTTCAATTTGCGTCGCCGGCGCTGGAGTGCGCAGAGAACGAGACTGGCGTGCCGTGGCCTTCCCCGTCAGGGGCAGCATGACCGCGGCATCATGCGGCAACCGAGTCATAGGCAATGCGCCAGAAAGCCTCGTCAGAAACCCTTATCAATTGTCGAGCAAGTCGAGCGGCCGGATCGGCAAAAAGGAGTCCTAAGGGGAAGGTTACTCCTTCATAGAACAGGCCATTACCAGTATGCGCCTGATATAGAGACGGTGTCCCATAATATGAGAAATGGTGGATGACCGGGGAGCCGGTGACTGGCCGGCTGAATCGTCCGGACAGACCCCTCTGCGCTACCATAAACACATCATTGAGGTTTTCATGTTTGTTGTGGTTTGGCAGTTTGAGATTGCAGAGGATAAGGTGGCCGGCTTTGAGGCTGCCTACGGGGCCGAGGGAACCTGGGCGCAGCTGTTTCGCACTTCGCCCGAATATCTGGGTACAGAATTGCTCCGCGACGCCTACGTTCCCGGCAATTACCTGACCATCGACCGATGGACGAGCGAACAGGCCTTTCGCGCCTTCCGCAAGGACCACGACAGCGAGTACGAGGCGCTGGACCGGAACTGCGACGCCCTTACCGGCCGGGAGGCGCGTGTGGGCGCATACACGGTGTGAGCTTTCCCGCTTGAGGCGGCGCCCACCGGAAAGCGGCCGGCATCAACTAGGTCCAGCGGCCAACCGCTACATCCAGCGGCCAACCGCGACCAGCAGAACCAGGAGAAACAACGTCAGGTTCGGCACGGCTGACTCGTGGCGACGCATGTGATAGAGGGCGCCATAGAGCGTCACCACCGCGAGGCCGGCCGCCGCCGCCGGCGCGATGGCCGGCGAGAACGAAAATGGCGCGACGATCGCCAGGGCCGCCAAAATCTGAAACACGCCAACGGCCACGAGCGATGCGTTAGGCAATCCAAAGGGCAGACCCGCGGACTGCGCTCCGAGGGGTTTTGGCCTGCGCCGATACTTGACGATCCGCGCACATCCGACGCAAACGAAAACGCCCGCTGCCAGGTACTCTATGGACCGATCGAGATTGTTCATGGTTCGCCCGCCTTCCTTCGATGCCCCCGCTGTCCCTTGCAAGCGATCTGCATTCGGATTGCGCGCACCGACGAAGCCCCTAAAGATGAGCGAAGCATAAAGATTATGTGAAGTCAATATGAAGTCGGCAAAAGCCTGTTCGTCAGTCCAAAATGGAGCACGTTTGGGACATGTTTTCCAGCGACGATTGGCGACGAGCGGGCGGCATAACAGGCTTGACTCATTGGACGGCCGCAATTCGAGGACCAGCAGATCCTGGCGGGACTGAGCACCCACCATTTGGCGAATCGCTGTGGCGAAAGTGGCCGGGTTCCCGCCTTGCCCGGCGGCAAGGCCCGGCAAGAAATGCAGCTGTCGTTTACCGATGCCTGAAAATCCCGCCTCCGAAGCGAAGGGCCACTTGCGACCAGCCTTATTTGCAGTTCAAGGCGTTCGAATGTGACCCCCCGCACACTTCATGGTTCACTCCCTCAATTTTCTCTCTTTCTTCGCCATTTTCCCCTGTTCTTCACTGTTTCATCCTGCTACAATCCCCTCGAATCCAATTGAGCCCCTCGCCGTTTCCTGCCAGGAAAGCATGAGACTTGGCGGGCGCGCACTCTTTCTGAGGAGCCTTCGCAATGCCCATCGTCGACGACCGCGCCAAAGCCGTAGAACTTGCGCTAGTACAGATTGAAAAACAGTTTGGGAAGGGGTCGATCGTTCGCCTCGGCTCCCGGGAAGCGCTGCTGCCGATTGCCGTAATTTCCACGGGATCGATCAGCTTTGATGCGGCGCTGGGGGTGGGGGGCGTTCCGCGCGGCCGGGTCACGGAGGTCTTCGGGCCGGAATCTTCAGGCAAAACGACCATCACCTTGCAGGTAATCGCCGAGGCGCAGAGAAATGGCGGGCTTGCGGCATTTGTCGATGCCGAGCATGCGCTCGACCCCGGCTATGCCAAGAAGCTGGGCGTCGATGTCGACAATCTCCTGGTTTCACAGCCCGACTCGGGCGAACAGGCCCTCGAAATCACCGAAGCTCTGGTCCGCTCGGGCGCTATCGATGTGCTGGTCGTCGATTCGGTGGCTGCGCTGGTGCCCAAGGCCGAGCTGGACGGCGAGATGGGCGACTCGCACATGGGCCTGCAGGCTCGGCTCATGTCGCAGGCGCTGCGCAAGCTGACCGGCACAGTTTCGAAGTCGCGCACCGCTCTGATTTTCATCAACCAGATCCGCGAAAAGATCGGCGTGATGTTCGGCAACCCGGAAACGACGACTGGCGGCCGGGCGCTAAAGTTTTATTCCTCTGTCCGCATCGATATCCGCCGCATTGCCGCCGTCAAGGAAGGCGACGCGGTGGTCGGCTCGCGCACCAAGGTCAAGATCGTGAAGAACAAGGTCGCCGCGCCGTTTCGCGAGGCCGAATTCGACATTCTGTACGGCGAGGGCATCAGCCGCGAGGGCGACGTGCTCGACCTCGCCGTGACGCACAACATTGTGGAGAAGAGCGGCGCATGGTACAGCTTCGGCGGCGAGCGCATCGGCCAGGGACGCGAGAATACGCGCAGCTTCCTCAAAGAGAACAAGGACATCTACGCCAAGATCGACGCCGAGCTACGGAAGCGGCTGGGTATCGGCGCGGCAAAGGCCGAGGTGCCCGAAGCACCGGCCGGCGGCGAAGCCCAAGCCAAGGATGCGGTCCGGGGCCGCAAGAGCTAAAAGACGATCACGACGAAAAAAGATGGGGCGGCCCGCATTTTTCGGCCGCCTCTACTCTTGACATCCATAGAGTTATGTATGTATGGTTATGTAGGAGGATTTGGAGAATGAGGCCAACTACCCTGACCAAGAAACATGTAATCGCCACTTATGTAGAGCCTGCGCGCTCCAAGGGGCAGCAGGTTGTTCACGTTCGTGTCGGAACCGTTCAGAAGGAACTCGGTTGGACGAATCGAACCCCCTCTGTTTTTTCGACTCTCTCATCCAAGGAGTTTCAGCGGGATGCGGGCGTGGAACTTATCGAGAAGCGCGGTGGGCCGACTTCAGGCGGGCCGAGCACCACGGTTGAATTTCTCTATCGGGTCCTCGACTCGCAGGGTGCCACGCAAACTCATCCACCAAAGCCGACACCTGTGCCGAATGGATCGGGATTAAAGGCGCTCTACGGGGTGCTTGCGAATACGTTCCGCGAGCTTGGAGGTGGCGAAGCTTTCCTGAAAGCCGAGCGCGCCGCATGGGAACCAGATCCTTGGGAGAAACTTGAA
>JASHSG010000169.1 GCA_030040935.1 Acidobacteriaceae bacterium
GGACTTTATGGAGGCTCGAGAGAAGACGGATGCCTTCGGCGCAGAAATTTACCGTTGCCCTCATCCAGATGCGCATGGGCGCGGATCCCGAAGCGAACTTCTCGGCCGCGCTTACCCGCATCCGCGAGGCGGCCAGGCTTGGCGCCCAAATCGTCTGCCTGCCCGAACTCTTCCGAACCCAGTATTTCTGCCAGCGCCAGGAGCTTGCGCTCTTTGATCTTTCCGAAGAGATTCCGGGGCCGTCGACCAAAAGACTCGCTGAGGTCGCTCGTGAATCCCGCCTCGTTGTCGTCGCTTCGCTCTTCGAGCGTCGCGCGCCCGGGCTCTACCACAACACTGCGGTCACGCTCGACGCCGACGGCCAGATCGTCGGCATTTACCGCAAGATGCACATCCCCGACGATCCGCTCTATTACGAGAAGTACTACTTCGCGCCGGGCGATCTCGGCTTTCACGCCGTCAACACGGCCGCCGGCCGCGTCGGCACCCTGGTCTGCTGGGACCAGTGGTATCCCGAAGGTGCGCGGCTCACGGCTTTAGAGGGAGCCGAAGTGCTCTTTTATCCCACCGCCATCGGCTGGCACCCGGCCGAGAAGGAAGAGTTCGGCGCCGCGCAGTTTGACGCGTGGCGAACCATCCAGCGCGCGCACGCCATTGCCAACGGCCTCTATGTCGCCGCGGTCAACCGCGTGGGGCATGAGCATGGCGAAGTGAAATTGCCCGGCGGCGAGGTACGCAGCGCCTCCGGTCCGGGTCTCGAGTTCTGGGGTGGCAGCTTTCTCTCTGATCCCTTCGGCCGCATCGTCGCCAAAGCCGGTCACGACGCCGAGGAAATCGTCCTCGGCGAAGTCGATCGCTCGCTCATTGAAGAGACGCGCCGCAACTGGCCCTTTCTTCGCGACCGTCGCGTCGACGCCTACGCTCCCATTACCCAGCGCTTTCTCGACCCCGCAAAGCCTGGTACCAGGCTCGCGGACTCCGCGCGCAAAGAGCATAAGTAACGGGTGCCCCCGGTCCCTCGCCTTTGGGGACCGGGGAAACCGCCAACCATTAATTCGTGAATCCAGGAATCGTAGCTTTGACCGAAGAAAAGAAAACGCCGCGCGAGCTGGGCTACCTGATGCCCGCCGAATGGGAGCCGCACGAAGCCACCTGGCTTGTCTGGCCGCACAATCCCACCGACTGGCCCGGCAAGTTCCAATCCATCCCCTGGCTCTACGCTGAGATTGTTCGCCTCCTCGCCGCGCGGGAGCGCGTCCATCTGATCGTTTCTCACCCATCCTCGAAGCAGCGCGTTGCATCCATGCTCGGCCGCGCCGGCGCGAATCTCGATCGAGTCGCTTTCCACCCTTGGCCCACCGACCGTGGCTGGACACGCGATTCGGGCCCGATTTTTGTTCGCAACGCCCATGGCCAGGTCGCAATCACCGATTGGCGCTTCAACGGCTGGGCCAGGTACGACGACTGGCGGCTCGATAACAAGCTTCCCGGCCGCATCCGGAAATTGCTCGGCCTTCCCTCCTGGCGACCGTCCATCCAAAGCCACGACGGCCCAAATCCGCACTTCGTCGTTCTCGAAGGCGGCTCCATCGACGTCAACGGCGCGGGATCTCTTCTCAGCACCGAGGAATGCCTTTTGAGCGCGGTGCAGCAGCGCAATCCCGGCCTCAGGCGCGCGCACCTCGAGCGTGTCTTTCACGACTATCTCGGCATCGACCAGGCCATTTGGCTCAATCGCGGCATCGCCGGCGACGACACCCACGGCCACATCGATGACATTGCGCGCTTTGTTGCGCCCGACACCATCGTGGCTGCCGTTGAACCGGACGCGCGCGACCCCAATCACGCTCCGCTCGCTGAGAACCTGTCTCGGCTTAAATCCGCTCGCACCGCTGCCGGCAGGCAGTTCACCGTCGTCGAGCTCCCCCTTCCGCGCCCTGTCGTTTTTCGCGGCCAGCGCCTGCCCGCCAGCTACGCCAACTTCTACATCGCCAACGGCCTCGTCCTCGTGCCCGCATTCCACGATCCCAACGACCGCGCCGCGTGCAACATTCTTGCCCAGCTTTTTCCCGGCCGCGATGTCATCGGCGTCCACTCGGTCGACCTGATCTGGGGCCTCGGCGCAGTGCACTGCATGACGCAACAGCAGCCCGCCGCTCTACCATCAAACAAGTGATGAGCGATCAGGAAGCCATGCAGGTGGCGCTCGACCAGGCGCGCCTCGCCGCCGAATCCGGCGAGGTGCCCATCGGCGCGGTCGTGGTCTACCAGGGCCGGATCATTGCGCACGCGCAGAATTCAGTCTTGCGCCAGGTCGATCCGACTGCGCACGCTGAGATTCTCGCCATCCGCGCGGCGGCCAGCGCCCTGCGCAACTACAGGCTCGCCGGCTGCACCCTCTACGTCACCCTCGAGCCCTGCGCCATGTGCGCCGGAGCCGCCATCCACGCCCGCCTCGACCGTCTCATCTTCGCCGCGCCCGATCCCAAGGCCGGCGCATGCGGATCGGTTCTCGCGGTGCTGAACCATCCCCAGCTCAACCACCAGATGCACGTAGAGCAGGGAATCGGCGCCGAGGAATCCGCCGAACTCCTGCGCAGCTTCTTCCGCGAGCGGCGGTGAGTTCCTACCTCCGAGTCAATGCCCGGATCCGCTTTGCTTCCGCCGGCCACTTCGCCGCCAGCTCCTCATAGCCCCCATTGCGGTAATCCGCAAAATCGAATCCCGGCGTCACCGTGCATCCCAGCAGCGCAACCTTCCCGCCATCCACCAGCCGTGTCCCCTGCCAAACCCCCGCCGGAACGACAAGCTGAACGTGCTGCCCTGCCGCCACCTCCGGCCCCAGAGTAAAGAGCGCTGAGCGCCCATCAGGAAAAAGCTGCAACATTTCAACCGGGTCGCCCAAATAAAAGTGGAAAATTTCGTCCGACGCCAGCACATGCATCTCCGAAAAGCCGCCCGCTTCAAGGAGGTAATAAATCGCCGTGCCCTGCGCCCGCACGCCGCGCTCGAGCTCCACATTTCCCGCCGATCGATATGTCCGTCGGAACCATCCCCCCTCCACCGGGTGCGGCTCCAAATCTAAGAGCGACTTAATCTGATCCGCAGTCATCCAATTTCCTGGGTGCTTCTCATCACAGATCGTAGCATCGCAAGTTGAGTAACATTCCGACTATGACAGTGCAGGTCTACACCACCTCCTGGTGCCGCGATTGCCGCGCCGCCAAGCAGTTCCTCGATGAGCACGGCGTCGCCTACACCGAGGTCAATGTTGACGCCGACCCCGCCGCCTCTGCCGATGTCATCGCCCATGCCGGCAAGCGCGCCGTTCCCCAACTGGTCATCGATGGCGAATGGTTCCAGCCCTACACGCCCGGCCGCGGCCTGCTGGTCGACGAACTTTGCCGCCGCCTCGGAATTCCTCGCGGGTAAGCTTTTATTCCTCGTACAATTAAGAGTAGGCATAAGCGCTGAAGAAGGTCGTGAGGTTGCGTGTTTTGTGGCTTCATTGCGTGCCGGAACTCCGCTCGCATGAGCACGATGGAGCTTACAGCTAAGCGCCGATCGGTAGGAGCTGAATTTTGATCGAACGCTACACCCGCCCGGCGATGGGCGCCATCTGGACCGACGATAACAAATACCGCTGCTGGCTCCAGGTTGAGGTCGCGGCCAGCCAGGTGCTCGCCGATGATGGCGTCATCCCCGCGTCCGCCGCCCGCGACATCGCGACCAAAGCCGCCGTCTCCGCCGCTCGCGTCGCCGAGATCGAGGCCGAGGTCAAGCACGATGTCATCGCCTTCACCACCGCCGTGGCAGAGTCCCTCCAGGGGCTGGACGGCGAGCCCTCCCGCTGGCTGCACTACGGCCTCACGTCGAACGACATAGTCGACACCGCTCAGGCCCTCCAGATCAAAGACGCGTCGGCGCTGATTCGCAAAGGAATCGTAGCGCTCGCTGCCGTCCTCAAGCGCCGCGCTCTCGAGTTCAAGCACACTCCAACCATCGGCCGCACGCACGGCATCCACGCCGAGCCGACGACCTTCGGCCTCAAGCTGCTCAACTGGTACGCGGAGGTCGAGCGCAATCTGGCGCGCTTCGATGCCGCGGCCGAAGACATGCGCGTGGGCAAGCTGTCGGGGGCGGTCGGAACTTTTGGTCACCTGAGCCCAAACCAGGAAGAAATGGTGTGCGAACGCCTCGGCCTCAAGCCGGCGCCCGTCGCCACGCAGGTCATCCAGCGCGACCGGCATGCGGCGTATATTGCGGCGCTGGCGATTCTGGGTTCGACGCTCGACAAGATTGCGGTTGAGGTTCGGCACCTTCAGCGCACTGAAGTGCGCGAGGCGCAGGAGTATTTTTCCGAGAAGCAAAAAGGTTCTTCAGCGATGCCGCACAAGAAGAATCCGATTACGAGCGAGCAGATTTCGGGCCTGGCGCGCGTACTGCGCGCCAACGCGCAGGCCGCCATGGAAAACATTCCGCTCTGGCACGAGCGCGACATCTCTCATTCTTCCGTCGAGCGCGTCATCTTTCCCGATTCGACGATCCTGGCCGACTATCTCCTCGCCAAGACCGCCGATCTCATCGATCGCCTGCTCGTCTACCCCGAGCGGATGAAGAAGAATCTCGAATCGACGGGCGGGCTGATTTTTTCAGGGCAGCTTCTGCTCGATCTGGCCGAGGCCGGCATGCTGCGTGAGGACGCCTATCGCCTCGTCCAGTCCCACGCCACGCGCGCCTGGAAGGAAGATCTGAACTTCGGCGACGAAATCTCCCGCGACCCCGCGATCGCGAAGCTGCTCTCGCCCGAAAAGCTCGCGAAAACCTTCGACTACACGCGCCAGCTCGGCAATGTCGACGCGATCTTTGCGCGCGTCTTGGGAAGCTAAAAGCCAGGAGCCAGAAGCTGCATTTAACCCTCGCCATCACCGGAGCCTCGGGCGCCATCCTTGCCCGCGAAGCCCTGCGCGCCCTCGAGGCCGACGACCGCGTCACTCGCGTCCACTTTGTCGTCTCTGAAAACTCGCTGCGCGTGCTCGCCGAAGAGCTCGGCGTCTCGGGCAGAACAAATCTCCTGAAAAAACTCCTCGGCGCGCAGCCAAAGAAAATAATCCAGCACGCCGACGCCGACATCGGCGCGCCCATTGCCTCGGGCAGCCATCCCTCCGGCGGCATGATCATCCTGCCGTGCTCTATGGGCACGCTGGCCACCATCGCCCTCGGCCTCGCCAACTCGCTCATCGCCCGCGCCGCCGACGTGACGCTGAAAGAAAAGCGTCCGCTCGTCCTCTGCGTGCGCGAGACGCCCTTCAACCGCATTCACCTGCGCAACATGACGCTGGCGGCCGAAGCCGGCGCGACCATCTTCCCTTGCATTCCGGCGTTTTATAACCATCCCAAAGGCTCCGAAGAAATGGCCCGGCAATTTGCCTGTCGCGTCCTTGCGCACGTTGGTCTGCCCCAGCCCGGCGCCAGCGTCTGGAAGCCGGATCAATGATGGCGCTCCTTCGTTCCTCGCCGAGAAGTTCGGTTCATTGACCTCGAGCGTTTGGCATGGAGTCCGTCTTCTTCAGGCCGTGCCGGAACTGGATCCTCACCCAAGGATTCCCGTCGAATGGTGCGCCGGCTCGCCACATTCGGTATATGATCGGGCCACGGTTTCCCTGAATGGAGGTCAACCTATGCGAAAAGGGCTGGTCTTACTGTGTCTCATGGGAATTCCCTGCGCTTCAGTCGCGCAAAGCGGCCCGTCGGCCTGGTCGAATCTCAATGGCCTGCGCTCCGGCCAGAAGATTCAGATCGTCGAAACCAACTCAATAAAGCACACCGGCGCCTTCGAGAGCGTCTCCAGCTCGGCAATTTCCATCAGGGATGCCACAGGCGAAGCGAGCATTCAAAGGCAAAATGTCCGCATCGTCAAGCTCATGGAAAACCATCATCGCTTGCGCAATACCCTTATCCTTACCGGAACCGGCGCCGGCGCGGGCGCTATCGCCGGTTTCGCGCTGGGCGAGGCGCAAAACAAGGGGAGCAACGAGTTCAAGATCATCACCACGGGCGAAATTGCCGCAGCCGGAACTCTGGGGGGTGCCTTCGTCGGCGCAATCGTCGGAGCGCTGTTGCCGTCCCACGACACAATCTACAATGTGAACGCGCACTAGCCGATTCGGCCGCGGCCCTGCCCATTTTGTGGCACCTGAATCATTTGACAGCCTGCCCGCTGTCCCCTGATACTGCCTGCATGTCGTTTTCATGGGCTTACGGAATTGGGGTCATGGCCATGTGCATGTGTATGGCGTTGAGACCCTTCCGTCCGGCTCTTGAGCGGCGCATGCGCTGACAGCGCAACCGGTCAACAGAGTTTGAAGTCGAGCGGCCCGGGTCCTGAAAACGGATGCGGGCCGTTTTCATTGTTTCTGGCCGCCCGCGAGTGAGAGCCCCGTCGCGTGATGCCTCGGGTCGAACGGCCCGCTGACGATCCCCGCAATCCCTCTCGTAACGACCACAAGAATCTGAAGGAGATCAACATGTCCGAACCAAAACCGCAGCAGTTAGCCACGCAAGCTGTCCACGCCGGCCAGTCCCCTGATCCCGCCACCGGCGCGCGCGCCGTGCCCATCTACCAGACCACCTCTTACCTCTTCCAGGACGCGGACCATGCCGGCCGTCTCTTCGCGCTCCAGGAGTTCGGCAACATCTACACCCGCATCATGAACCCTACCACCGACGTCTTTGAGAAGCGCGTGGCGGCGCTCGAAGGCGGCGCGGCCGCCCTCGCCACGGCCTCGGGCCAGGCGGCGGAGACGCTCGCCATCATCACCCTCGCAGCGGCGGGCGACGAGATTATCTCCACCACCTCGCTCTACGGCGGCACTTACAATCTCTTCCACTACACGCTGCCCCGCCTTGGCATCAAGGTCCGTTTCGTCGATGCCGACGACTTCGCCGGATTGCGCGCCCTCATTAACGGCAAGACCCGCGCCGTCTACACCGAGACCCTCGGCAATCCCAAGCTCGACATCGCCGACGTCGAGCAGCTCGCCTCCATCGCCCACGAACACAAGCTCCCGCTCGTCATCGACAACACCTCGGCCTCGCCGGCCTTGCTCAGGCCCATCGAGTGGGGCGCCGACATCGTCGTCAATTCGGCCACTAAATTCCTTGGCGGCCACGGCACGGCCATCGGCGGCGTCATCGTGGACGCAGGCAAGTTCGACTGGGCCGCTTCCGGCCGGTTCCGGGACTTTACCGATCCCGATCCCTCTTACCACGGCCTTTCCTATACGGCTGCGTTCGGCCCGCTCGCCTTCATACTCAAGGCGCGCATCCAGGGCTTGCGCGACACCGGCGCGGCATTGTCTCCCTTCAATGCGTTCCTCATTCTTCAAGGGATCGAAACCTTGCACCTCCGCATGGAGCGTCATTCCGAGAACGCGCTCGCCGTCGCCCATCACCTTGCCGAGCATCCCGGCGTCGATTGGGTCAATTATCCCGGCCTTCCCGCCAGCCCCTACTACGCGCGAACCAAAAAGTACCTGCCCAACGGCGCCGGCGCCCTCGTCACCTTCGGCATCAAAGGCGGCTACGACGCAGGCAAGAAGCTCATCAACACGCTCGAATTGTTTTCCCTGTTGGCCAACATCGGCGACGCCAAATCGCTCGTGATCCATCCCGCCTCCACCACGCATCAGCAGCTTTCGGTCGAGGAGCAGGCGGCCACGGGTGTCACGCCGGAGATGGTGCGGCTCTCTGTCGGCATCGAAGACATTCGCGATATCATCGCTGACCTCGATCAGGCCATCCAGGCAGCCAACGGCTTCACTTTTGCCGGCTCAACCCGAACCGTTGCGGCAAAATAGGAGAGAGAACCGGGAGCTTTTGAGCAATGACCGATAGCTACAGCCGCAGCGGCGCTTCGCCTCCGCAATCTAAAACGGGGTCCGCGGTTGACGGGTCCTCGTCATCGGGGTGGAAGACCGTGGAGCCCACCTACGAAGGCGACTTCGTCCTCGACGGCTCCCTGCCGCTTGAATCTGGTCGTTCCCTCATCTGTCCCACGCTGCATTACGCCGTCTACGGCCGGCTGAATGCGGCGAAGGACAATGCCGTTCTGGTTTGCCACGCACTCTCGGGCTCGGCCCTGGTCGGCTCCTGGTGGCCCGAAATCTTCGCTCCCGGCGCGGTCCTCTCCCTGGAGCGCGATTTCGTCATCTGCATCAACATGCTGGGCTCCTGTTACGGTTCCACGGGGCCCGGTTCCGTCAATCCCGAAACTGGCGAAATCTACGGGCCCGATTTTCCTCTCGTCGGCGTTCGCGACAATGTTCGTGCGCAGGCGCGCCTCCTCGATTCGCTCGGCATCCGCCGCCTCCGCCTCGTCCTCGGCGGTTCCATCGGCGGCATGCAGGCGCTGGACTGGACCATCCTCCATCCCGATCGCGTCGCGCGCGCTCTCATTATCGGCGTTACGCCGCTCTCCGCCATGGGGCTGGCCCTCAATCACCTTC
>JASHSG010000016.1 GCA_030040935.1 Acidobacteriaceae bacterium
CAATTGAAATCAGGATTCGTCGCCATTCTCGGCCGGCCCAACGTAGGCAAAAGCACGCTCCTCAACGCGCTCACCGGCGAGAAGGTGGCCATTGTCACGGCCAAGCCGCAGACCACGCGCAACCGCATCATTGGAGTGGTCGAAGTTCCGGCGCAAAAGCGCGTTCACCCTGTGGCGCAAATCGTCTTTGTCGACACGCCCGGCGTCCACAAGCCCGCTTCGCAGCTCGACCGCCAGATGCTGCATGAGATTCACGAAGCGCTTGAGGAGCGCGACCTCGTGCTGGTGTTGGTGGATGCGACGCGGCGAATTCAACTGGAAGTGCCGACCCCAATTGGCTCTGCTACAAAAGGTAAAAGCGCGGGAGCGCGAAGCGAAGACGAGTTTCTCTTCTCGCTCGTGCGCAAGCTCGACTGCCCCGTTTTTCTGGTCCTCACCAAAATCGATCTCATCCGCAAAGACCAGCTCCTGCCCCTCATCGAGTCGCTCACAAAGCAGTTCAGCTTTGCGCAGGTCATTCCGGTCAGCGCCCTCAAGCGCGACGGCCTCGATGTGCTCGTGTGCAAAATCATTGACGTGCTTCCCACCGGCGAGCGCTACTACCCCAAGGATCAGTACACGGACCAGCCGCTGCGCTTTATGGTGGCCGAGCTGATCCGAGAAAGCATTTTGATCGAAACCGGCGAAGAAGTTCCCTACGCGTCGGCCGTCGTCATTGAACAGTTTGAAGAACCGTCCCCCGGCGCGAAAAAGCCGGTGACGCGCATTGCCGCGGCGATTTATTGCGAGCGCGACGGGCAAAAAGCAATCCTGATCGGCAAAGGCGGTTCGAAGCTGAAAGCCATCGGAACCGGGGCACGCAAGAAAATCGAATCGCTGCTCGGCACGCAGGTTTATCTCGAGCTCCATGTCATCGTCGAGCCGCGCTGGCGCGAGTCACGCGAGTTTGTCGATTCTCTCGACTGGCGCAGGCAGTTGGAAAGACTGGGCGACAAACAGGGCGATTAATTCCCAGCCAGAGTCCCGATTGAAACCCGGCGCGGCTAGCGAATGACTTTGAACGGTCCGGAACTTGCCGGTCCAGGCTTCGCCGCGCCGTAGTCGGAATCGAAGCCGAGCTGCAGCTTCGCTCCCTCCGACATCATGCCCGCATTCCACGGCGGATCGAAGACGATCTCGACGTGAACCTGTTTTACTTCAGGCAGCGCGGCCATTTTGCGCTCCACTTCAGCCTTGATCACATCCGACATGCTGCAGCCCGGAGCCGTCAGCGACATGCGCACGTTGATGCGCCGTCCGCCTTCGATCTCCGATGCCGACGCCTCATATACCAACCCCAAATTCACAATGTCGACCGGAATCTCCGGGTCGCGCACCGTTTTGAGCGCCTTCCAGATCATCTCTTCCTGAAAAGGCGCCACATCTTTGCCCGATCCGCCTTGCGGGTCGGCGTTTGAATTGGTCGGGATCGAAACGGCCATAAAAAACTCGCGCTACTCCGTCGAAACGGTTTCCTCTTTGTCTTCGAGCGCCGATTGCAATGTGTGCCAGGCCAGCGTGGCGCATTTCACGCGCGCGGGAAATTTTGAGACGCCGCCGAACGCCGCCAGCTTGCCCAGCTCGGCTGCGTTTTTCATCGCCTCGGCGTCGCCGGTCACAAGATTGTGGAACTCCTCGAAGAGTTTCGCCGCTTCTTCCGTGCTTTTGCCCTTCAGGGCCTGCGTCATCATCGAAGCCGATGCGCGCGAAATGGCGCATCCCGAGCCTTCGAACCCGATGTCCTTGATGGCGCCGTCTTCAACGTCGAGATAGACTGAGCAGCGGTCGCCGCACAATGGATTGAATCCCTCGGCGTGATGATTGGCCGACGCAGGCTTCCGGAAATTGCGCGGCGCCTTGCTGTGCTCCAGAATCACTTCCTGATAAAGGTCGCCAAGTTCACCAAGGTCCGCGCTCACTGAAATACCTCGCGCGCCGTACGAATTCCAGCGGCCAGCACGTCGACTTCTTCGCGCGTGTTGTAGACCGCGAACGATGCCCGCGCCGTGGCCGGAATGCCGAAGCGCTCCATCACCGGCTGCGCGCAGTGGTGGCCCGTGCGGATGGCGATGCCTTCGCGATCGAGAATCGTGCCCAGGTCGTGCGGGTGCACTCCCTCCAAAACAAAGGAAAGCACGCCCGCGCGCTCCCTTGCCGTGCCGATGAGTTCGACGCCGGGAATTGCGCCCACTGTTTCCGCTGCATAGGCCAGCAGATCGTGCTCATGCGCGGCAATGTTCTCCATGCCCAGGCCGGAGATGTATTTGAGGGCTGCGCCGAGAGCGATGGCGCCGGCGATGTCCGGAGTGCCCGCCTCAAATTTGTACGGCAGCACGTTGTAGGTGGTTTTCTCGAATGTGACCGACGCGATCATGTCCCCGCCGCCCTGGTAGGGTGGCATCGCGTCAAGCAGCGCACGCTTGCCGTAGAGCACGCCGATTCCAGTCGGCGCGTAGACTTTATGGCCGCTGAAGGCATAGAAATCGCAGTCCAGAGCCTGTACGTCCACGGCGAAGTGCGGAACGGCCTGCGCACCGTCAACCAGCACGGGCACGCCGCGCCGGTGCGCCAGCTCGATCATCTCGCGCAGCGGATTCACCGTGCCCAGAGCGTTCGACACATGAGTCACGGCGACAATCCTGGTCCGCGGTCCGATCAGGCTGGCGAATGCATCGAGCAGCAGCTCGCCGCGATCGTCCATAGGCGCAACCTTCAGATGCGCGCCTTTTTCTTCACAAAGAATCTGCCACGGCACAATGTTGGAGTGGTGCTCCATTGCCGTAATGAGCACCTCGTCGCCGGCGCCCACATGAACACGGCCGTAAGTCTGCGCCACAAGGTTGATGGCCTCCGTCGCGCCGCGCACAAAAATAATTTCGCGCGTGTCCGCCGCGTTGATGAACTGCTTCACCGTCCGCCGCGCAGCATCGTGCGCTTCAGTAGCGCGCACGCTGAGCGTGTGCACGCCGCGATGAATGTTGGCGTTCATGTGAGCGTAATAGTTCGCGATGGCGTCGAGCACCGCGCGCGGCTTTTGCGAAGTCGCCGCGTTGTCGAGATAGACGAGCGGCTTGCCATTGATGCGCTCGGCGAGAATGGGAAAGTCGGCGCGAATCCTCGCGAGGTCGAGGGCGGGCGCGGATTTCGGCGCAACTCCGTTCGGCTGCGGCTCGCGGACGACGGGCTGAGCGACTGCGGTCAACGCACTTCCTCCCACTGCTGCACTTCTTCCTCCGTCGCGGCGGCCGAAGAGGCAGTCCGCCGGTTGCGCGCCAATTCAGCGATCCGTTCCCGAATCAGGCCTTCGGCAAATTCGCGCGCCGCCGGTTCGTGCATGCGGTCGAGACATTCCGCGGCGAAGGCATAGAGAAGCGTATTCCGCGCCGAGACCTCGTCGATCCCGCGCGAGCGCAGATAGAAAAGCTGTTCCTCTTCGATCTGGCCGATCGTTGCGCCGTGCGTGCATTTCACGTCGTCGGCGTAGATCTCGAGCTGCGGCTTGGTGTCGATGCGCGCATTGTCGGAGAGCAGTAAATTGCGATTGGTCTGCTTGGCATCGGTCTTCTGCGCGTCCTTGTGCACTACGATGCGGCCGTGGAAGACGCCGCGCGCCGAGCCATCGAGAATGCCGTTATAGAACTGGCGGCTGCCGCACTGGGGTTGCGCGTGCTCCACCAGCATGTAGTTGTCGAGGTGCTGGCTGCCCGCTCCGACGAACAGGCCGTTGATGAGGCACTCTGCTCCGTCGCCCGAAAGAACGGGATGCACATTGTTGCGGACAAGGCCGCCGCCCAGAAGAATGGAGTGCGAGGAAAGATTGCTGCCGCGCGCCTGCTCAAGACGCAGCGTGGATACGTTGAACGCAGACAGATTTTCGCGCTCGACAAGATAATGCGAGACGACGGCATCCTGCCCGGCTACGAGTTCGGTGACCGCGTTCGAGAATGCAGCCTCGCTGCCGAGCGAAACGTAGTCTTCAATCACCGCCGCGTGGCTGGCAGGCTCGGCGACGATGAGCGTGCGCGGATGCGTCATGATCTCCTCGCCGGCCCCCGCGGAAACATATAAAAGGTGAACCGGCTGCGCGAGGTCTGAGCCGCGGCGAATACGCACATACGCCCCGTCTTCCCAGAGCGCCGAGTTCAAAGCGGCAAACACATCGCGGCGAATGTCGGCATAGCGGCCGAGGTGCTGCTCGATGCCGTCGGAGGCGCAACCCTCGGGCGCAACGCCGACCATTCCGCAATCGATGGCCGCGACCAGCGAGCAAATCTCCAGGCCTTTGGGCAAGCCGCTCAGCTCCGACAGCTCCGGCGCAAAATGCCCGTTGACAAAAACCAGCTGGCAGGCCGCCCCTGCAACGCGAAACGCCTCAATCTCCCGCGCGGATACTGCGATACTTCCCTTCACCGGCCGCCGGAACGGACTCTTCGCCAGCGACGCGAGATTGGTGAACCGCCAGTCCTCGTCGTGCGTGGTCGGGAATCCTTTGGCGTCGAAGCGCGTCCATGCGTCCTCGCGCAGCTGCCGCAGCCAAACCGGGTCGCGCTCCTGCCGCTCGGCGATCAGTTCTCCATACGCTTCAAGATATGTATTCGGCCTTCCCGTCACCGTCGCCATTTCTTTCTCGCTTCCGCCTTCGTTCGATGCGCTCGTCATGCGTGCAGAGCCGCGTCCGCTTCCGCCCAGCCGTATCCCTTTTCCTCAAGCTCCAGCGCCAGCTCGGGACCGCCGGAGCGCGCGATCTTTCCATCGACCAGGACGTGCACGACGTCGGGAGGGATGTAATCGAGCAGCCGTTGGTAGTGTGTGATGACCAGGAACCCGCGATCGGGGCTGCGCATGGCATTCACTCCCTGCGCCACGATGCGCAGCGCATCGATATCGAGGCCGGAGTCTGTCTCGTCGAGGATTGCCAGCCGTGGCTGGAGCACCGACATCTGCAGAATCTCATTGCGCTTCTTCTCGCCCCCGGAAAAGCCCTCATTCACTGAGCGGTTTATCAGCTTGTCGTCCATCTCCAGCAGCTTCATGCGCTCTTTGTAGAAGGGCAGAAAATCCATGGCGTCGAGTTCGTCTTCGCCGCGCGATTTGCGGATGGCATTCAGGGCCGAGCGCAGAAAGTACGCGTTGCCGATGCCCGGAATCTCCACCGGGTACTGGAAGGCCAGAAACACGCCTTCGCGGGCCGCATCCTCGGGCTTCATCTCCAGCAGATCTTTGCCGTCGAGCAGGACTCGGCCACCGGTGACCTCGTAAGTCTCGCGCCGCGCCAGCACCGCCGCCAGCGTGCTTTTGCCCGAGCCATTGGGGCCCATGATGGAGTGCACTTCTCCCGCTTTTACGGTCAGATTCACGCCCTTCAGAATCTCGTGGCCGCCCACGCTGGCGTGCAGATCTTGAATTTCCAATAAAGCCATTCGCTACTCTCTTTCCCTGTTCCCTGTTCTCTGTTCTCTGTTCTCTGCCTTTATCCCACGCTGCCCTCAAGACTCACGCCCAGCAGTTTCTGCGCCTCAACCGCAAATTCCATCGGCAGCTCCTTGAAAACGGTCTTGCAAAATCCGTTCACGATCATCGAGACCGCATCCTCCGCCGTCAGCCCGCGCTGGCGCAGATAGAAGAGCTGGTTCTCGCCGATCTTTGAGGTCGACGCCTCGTGCTCCATCCTCGCCGTCGCATTCCTCACTTCGATGTAAGGAAACGTGTGCGCGCCGCAGCGATCGCCAATCAACAGCGAATCGCATTGCGTATAGTTGCGCGCGCCCGTCGCGCTCTTCAAAATCTTCACCTGGCCGCGGTAGGTGTTCTGCCCGTACCCGGCCGAAATCCCCTTGGAAACGATGGTCGAGCGCGTGTTCTTGCCGATGTGAATCATCTTCGTTCCCGTGTCGGCCTGCTGGCGATTGTTGGTGAGCGCTACGGAATAAAACTCGCCCACCGAATTGTCGCCCTGCAAGATGCAGCTCGGATACTTCCACGTGATCGCCGATCCTGTCTCGACCTGCGTCCATGAGATCTTCGAGTTCTCGCCTAGGCACTTGCCGCGCTTGGTCACGAAGTTGTAGATGCCGCCACGTCCTTCCTTGTCGCCGGGATACCAGTTCTGCACGGTCGAGTACTTGATCTCGGCATTGTCGAGCGCGACCAGCTCCACCACCGCCGCGTGCAGCTGATTCTCGTCGCGGATGGGCGCAGTGCAACCCTCGAGATAGCTCACGTACGCGCCTTCGTCGGCGATGATCAGCGTGCGCTCAAACTGCCCCGTCTCCGACGCGTTGATGCGGAAGTAAGTCGACAGCTCCATCGGGCAGCGCACGCCCTTGGGCACGTAGACAAACGATCCGTCGGTGAACACTGCCGCATTCAGCGCGGCGTAAAAATTGTCGGTCTGCGGAACCACCGAGCCCAGGTACTTCTTCACCAGCTCGGGATGCTTTTGCACGGCCTCGGAAAACGAGCAGAAGATCACGCCCATTTCGGCCAGCTTGCCCTTGAATGTCGTC
>JASHSG010000170.1 GCA_030040935.1 Acidobacteriaceae bacterium
GCGGCCGATCGATTGACTCAACAGGCGAGCAATCCTATTCCCGCAGCCGATTCTTTGGGCCCGACTTCCACAATGCAGGAGAATCCTCGAGTTCTTCGACCGGCATTCTAAATAAGCCGACAGGCATGCCGGCGGGTTCATTTTCACGCCTGCGCTTCTTTTGCAAACCTGAGTTGACGCGAAGAACCGGTGCCGGCTCCCGGTCGGCGCTGCCCGCGCCGAACCTCTGCGCGGCTCAGCGCATGTGGGCTTCGCCGAAATACTCTCTTACAGCGTGGAGAAATCCCTCGGCCTTTGGAGGCGGGGGCACATCACCGCGGAGAATTGCGTCGAAGTGATGGGGGCTGCCATACAGTGCATCGGTGTCAGAGGCATTTTGGCTCACCGTTGCACCATTGAGGTCGATGCCCGCGAAAACTCCACGGCTGCGGGACCAGGTGAGCATTTCAGCTCGCATGCTGATGTCGGTCGAGGCCTGTGCGTCGCGCCCCACGGGTCCGGCCGCTGCCGAAGCATCTGCGCCGATCTTGAACTTGTCGTGCAGGAGATCCTGGAAACCCTTGTCATTGGTAGCCACCAGCACCAAGTCAGTACCCTGTCCACCGGCCTGCAGGCCGAACGATCCGCCGATGAGGCGAATGAAAACGGGTCCGCTCCAGCCGTGGCCGGTGCGGCAGGTAACCACGCCCTGACCGAATTCAGCGCCCACGAAGAAGGCTCCTTTGAAGATGCCGGGCACGACGGCGATGCATTTTGCGTGGCGCGCGATGCCATCGGGAACGGCTTTGTCCGGTACAGACATAATCGCGTCGATCGTAGCTCGAGCAGCGTCCAAGCGACCATCTACTCTCTGTTGTTCGTCGGCGGCGCGCGCAATAAGCCCGCAGCCGGCAATCATCAACACTATTGCGAGAATTTTTTTCATATTCAACCTCCGTGATTCTCACGCCTCATTGGCGCCTAATCATTTTCCGTAGACCTCACATTGCTACCCTTGCTTCGATGCAGGTTGTAGGGGCGGGGCAATCGGAAATCTGTAGAAAGTGTCAAAGTTGTGGCGTAACAAGGGGATGCGGGGCGGAGCCCGGTGATCCGGGACGTTTGCCCATCGAGAAAGATGTGCGGGGACTTTCGAGGGTAAAAACGAAGCCGGCCTAGTTCGGCGTCGGCAGCTCGGCCGAATCGATCACGATCACATCGACCGGCTCCTGCGTCATTTCAAGTTTGAGGCCGAGCTGTTCGCTCAATGCGGTAAGAAGCGAAGGAGCCGAGGAGCCGGATTGCAGTTCACTGCCAGGCCGGGGAGGCATCGCACCCATCGTCGGGTCCGGGGCCCATTTCAGCGTAAAGTCAAAACGCCCTTCGAGGCCTGTCTTATCGGTCACGATTCGGCCCCCTATTTCCGGGAGGGAAGAAAGGTCACTGGCAAGCTGTTCCATGGTCACGCCATCGGCCTTCCAGTCCCCCGGCGGTCCGTCCGTGCCTCCCAGTTCTTCTTCCCCAGCCTTGGCCGATGGTTTCATCTTCAATCCGCTGTTGGCCTGAAGCAGCGCATAGACCTTCAGGCGCCTCGACTCATGATGCGTTCGCAGTTTGAACCTGTCGGCCAGCAGCGCCTGAATCATGTCTTGCTCTTCGCGAATCAGCTGTGGGGCCGGCATTGTTGTGAAGGCACGCGCTGCAGCTTCGTCGCACTTGGCGTGAATGTCGAACTTCGCGGCGCCGAGCCAATTCGGCCCGCCGACGATTCGCTGGTCGACATCAACATAGCCAAAGTCCTGGACAAACTCAACGAGTTGTTTCAGCGACATCGATCTCGCGTCAAACGACCCTTCAGGGCTGAAGCCAATGCTCGATCTTTCGTCGGCTCGATTTGGATCGCTGGGTTTGATGGTGGCTACAATGAAACCGGGAAAAGACGCAGCAGGCTCCTGCGCGCCACAAACTGACGCCAGCGAAACGAGCAAGGCAAGAACAATCGATCGGACAACGTTCACCGGGAGAACGACTGGTGGCATTGTCGTTTGACGATTCAATTGCGTATTTGCCTCCGAGCCTGGTAAGGCGAGCGGCGCGGCGAACCATCGTGCACGGGCCGCCGCTAAGGGGCATTCGGAGCGTATCGGCGGCCCCTTGGCACTTACGGGTTGATTTATATTCGAGCACAGCGCCTACGCAAGCCGAGGGATTGTGGAAGCGATGTGCCCATGGATGCTGTAGGCTGGTCGAGGTAGATCCGGCGCGGGGAGATTCGGCTCAGGGAGGGTCGGGCACTGAGTGGCGAGCGAGCGTTCCCAGGCGTTTTTCCGGTTCGACGATGGTGGCAGGTAGGCAATTTCCCCGACCTGGAGTTTCCGCATTCGCGGCACATTGGCTTGCGTTATATCAACCCCAATCCGCTCTACCCGCGGAATGGAAAGGAAATGGACATGAAAAAAGTCATGGTTTCGATTTGGGTTTCGATTTGCCTCAGTTTGCTGCTCCCCAGCGTGGCACTAGCCGCCTCGACGCGTGAGGATTTGCAGGCCCGCGTCGATGCGGCCAAGGTGGTCCTGGACCAGATTATGAACGCGGGCGACCGGACCGTGCCGAGCAACATTTTGAAGTCGGCCACATGCGTGGCCGTGGTTCCAAGCATGGTAAAGGGTGCGTTTTTTGTGGGCGCTCAGTACGGCCAGGGCGTGGTCACCTGTCGCACCGGCCACGGCTGGAGCGGACCGGTATTCATCCGCATGGCCGGCGGATCGTTCGGGTTCCAGTGGGGTGGTCAGGCGACGGACCTGATTCTGATTGCCGTGAACGATCGCGGGATGCAGGATCTGCTCAAGGATAAGTTCAAGATCGGCGGCGACGCCTCGGCGGCAGCGGGTCCAGTAGGCCGGTCGGGAACGGCTTCAACGGATTGGAAGATGAGCGCGGAGCTGCTGAGCTACTCGCGCACCAAGGGTATCTTTGCGGGGATCGACCTGGACGGGACAAGCGTGAGCCAGAATATCGACGACACGACGACATACTACGGAGCGCCGCATCATTTTGATGCGATTTTGAGCGGGGATGTGGCGGTGCCTCCGGGCGCGATTCCATTCGTGCGCGATGTGGCGCAGAACTTTGTTCAGGCAAGGGCGCGGTAGCACGCGGATCGGCGAGCGAGACATCAGGTCGGCGAGCCGGCAAGACGGCAGCCGTTCACCGGTGCTCTTCCAAGGCACGACCAATCCGGCTACTTCCGCTGGCCGTTGGGCTGCGTTGAGCGGCTACACTGGTCCTTACTCATGCGCGAAGAGGTCGAGTATGGGATCGTTCTAGCCGTTGCGCGCTGTCTGGGCTCGATGCCGCGCGGCTTGGCGCGCGATTTGTCCGGCTGCATCGCCTTTGCAGTTTACTGGTGCAACCGGCGGCTGCGGCGCGTCGGCGCTCGGAATCTCGAGCTGGCCTTCCCGGAACTTCCCCGCAAATCCCGGAAAAGAATTTTGCGGCGCGTCTACGTGCATCTCGGCTGGCAGCTTGTCGAATTCTGCCGCATGACGAGGTATACACCCGAGAACACGCGCGGCTGGATCCGAACTGAGGGGCTGGAACATTTTGAGGCGGCGCGGGCGCGCGGCGAGGGCGTGCTGGTGTTAACGGGTCACCTGGGTGCGTGGGAGCTTTCGAGCTTCTACCACTCGCTGATGGGTTACCCGATGGGCGTGCTGATCCGCCATCTCGACAACCGGCGGCTGGATGAGTATGTGAACGGAATCCGGTGCATGCACGGGAACTTCGTTTTGTCGAAGGATGATTTTGGGCGGGGCCTCTTGACGGCCATGCATGAGGGCGGCACGGTGGGAATGCTCATCGACACAAATATGACGCCGCCGCGGGGGGAATTCGTGAAGTTCTTCGGGATCGACGCGTGCACGGGGACGGGCCTGGCGCACGTGGCGCGAAAGACGGGCGCGGCGGTGGTGCCGGGGTTCATGGTGTGGGAGGCGGAGGAGCGGAAATACGTTCTGCGCTTCGGGCCGGAAGTGGAAATTCCGCGGACCGACGACGCGGCCGCAGACATTCTGGAAGGGACGCGGAGGTGCACGGCGGTGCTGGAGGAGTGGATTCGGCGCTATCCTGACCAGTGGCTGTGGATTCACAGAAGATGGAAGACGAGGCCGGCGGGAGAGCCGGGGCTGTACTGACGGTGGCGTAGCCAATAGCCAGCAGCTAAAGACGGCGATTTGAGACCAAGGGATTTGAAAAAGAGCGGCGTAAGGCGCGTTAGCGGAGCTGGGGCGAGCGAGCGGAAATGACAATTGGCGAACTGATTGAAAAACTCGGGGGGAAGCTGGTGCACGGTAACGCAGCGGCGGAGATCACGGGCGTGAATGAGCGCGAGCACGCGTCGACGACGGAGCTGGTGTTTGCCGAGGATGCGGAGACGGCGGCTGAGGCGCTGAAGAGCCGAGCGGGAGCGGTGGTTTTGAAGACGGGGATGAACGCGGGCAATGCGTCGATGGCCGTGATTGAAATCGACCAGCCGAAGCTTTGGTTTGCGCGCGCGGCGAAGATGCTGCGGCCAAAGATCGGGTGTGAGTGGATTCATGAGACGGCGGTCGTTGGCGAAGGGGCGATGCTGGCCACCGGGGTCACTGTGGGCGCGCATGCCCTGATCGGTAAGAACGCGGTGGTCGGCGACGGGACGCGCATCGATGCGGGCTCGATGATCGGCGAGGGCGTGCGGATTTTGAGCGACTGCCACATCTATCCGCGGGTGGTGATCTACCCCGGCACCTTTATAGGAAATCGCGTGATTGTGCATGCAGGTTGCGTTCTTGGCGCCGATGGTTTTGGTTATGTCCGCGACGCGAAGACGGGCGCGTACACGCAGTTCCCGCAGCAGGGAACGCTGGTGATTGAAGACGATGTGGAGATCGGCGCCAACTCGACCATCGATCGCGGAGCGCTCGGCGAGACGCGGATACGGCGGGGCGCGAAGTTCGACAACCTGGTGCACGTGGCGCACAACTGCGACATCGGCGAAGACGTGGTGATCGCGGCGCAGACGGGGATTAGCGGATCGTCGACCGTTGGGAACGGCGCGGTAATCGCGGGACAGGTGGGCATCGGCGACCATGCGCACGTGGGGCCGGGCGTGATTCTGGGCGGGCAGGCGGGTGTGTTCAGCGGGTCGACCGTAACAAATGATGGACTGAAGCCGGGAACAGTGCACTGGGGTACGCCGGCGCGGCCGCTCAGAGAAGTGCTGAGGGAGCAGGCGACGCTGGCGAGGATGGCGAAGAAGCGGGGACCGGGGACCATAGACTAGGGACGGGAAAGTCAGGGAGCGAGGCGCAAGCGGACTGGAAGCTGCGATGGCGGTGATTGTGGTTGGCGGGGCAGGGCGCGGCGCGGGCAAGACGGCGCTGGTATGCGGTCTGATGCGGGCGCTGCCGGAGATCGAGTGGACGGCGGTGAAGGTGACTACGCACAAGCACGACGGGGCAGCTCCGATCTGGGAAGAAACAACGCCGGGTGAAGCAAGCGATACGGCGCGGTACCTTGCAGCGGGGGCACGGCGCGCGCTGCTCGTAAGAGCGGAAGAGGGCGAGTTGGGAGCGACTGTGGAGCAGATTCTGCAGGAGGATTCGCTCCGGGCCGGCGGAATCCCCTCCGGAATCATCTTCGAGTCGAATAGCATACTGCGGGTCATGCGGCCCGACGTTTGCCTTCGCGCGGCGTCCAGTCCGTGGACCGGGATGAAGCAGTCGTACGATCTTGTGCTGGACTATGCGGACGCGGCAGTCGAGCTTGCCGGGCACGACCACATCATCGAGGCCGAGAAAATCACGTTTCGGCTGGCGTCGCTCGAGCGCGTGTCGCCTGTGATGCAGGAGTGGGTGAGAGAAAAACTGGGAAGCAAGGATTAGAGACTGGTCAATAGCCCGTAACCGAGAGCCGATAGCGAGCAGCCAATAGAAAGTAGCCGACATCTCGTTGCGAACAAGTCGATTCTTTACATTCTGATCGATTTCTTGTCCCTCGATCGCTGCGGCTCGCGGCCCTGTGGCCGCTCGTTTCCTATGTCCATTGGCTGTTGGCTATCCTCTGATTCGGTGACCGCGGAACTTGACTTGACGGCCGGGCGGCTGTAACGTGACGGACATTCCCTTGATCTGCGTTTGTGGTTTCTAACGCAACACGCCGGAGTGTGCGAATTTTGGATACTGTATCAACTTCGGACAGCGGCCGGAATCCGGAAGGCGTTACTGCCGCGACGATGGCTCCTGCACCAGGCGTCAAGACTTGCCGCGCAGTGCGGCTCGATGAGGATCGATTGGCGTGGCTGGCGTTGACTCTGGCACCGGGGCTGGGGCCGAGACGAATATTGGATGCTGTCAAGCAGCTCGAGTCGACGAGCCAGATCTTCACGATGCCGCTTACGGCGCTGGAAGGGCTGAGATTTCCCGCAGAGGCGGCGCAGTTCCTTTTCGACGGCAAAGGGCGGAAAGCGGCAGAAGAAGAGTGGGAACGAGTGGCGGCGCAGGGCGCGGCGATTATCGATTACGCGAGTCCGGAGTATCCGGAGCGGCTGCGCGAGATCTACGATCCGCCCACTGTGCTTTGGGTACGAGGCGATCGAAAACTGTTGAGCCGGCCCGCAATTGCGGTGGTGGGAACGCGGCATCCGACGCCTTACGGGACCGGCATCGCCGAGTTGCTGGCGAGGGACCTGGCGGCAAGGCGGCTCGTGATCGTGAGCGGAATGGCGAGGGGAATCGACTCGTGCGCACACAAGGGAGCGCTGGCGGCGCGCATGCCGACGGTGGCCGTTTGGGGCACGGGAATCGACGTTGTCTATCCCAAGGAAAACAGGAAGCTGGCTGAGGAGATCCTGGCGACGGGCGGAACAATCGTGAGCGAGATGCCGATGGGGACGTTTCCAGCGCCGCAGAATTTTCCGAGGAGGAATCGGATTTTGAGCGGGCTGAGCCTGGCGGTGCTGGTGGTGGAGGCCGGAGAAAACTCGGGAACGCGAGTGACGGCACGGTGCGCCGCCGAGCAAAACCGGGACCTCTATGCTGTGCCCGGGAATGTGACCAACAAGGGGTCGTGGACGCCTAACACATTGATAAAACAAGGGGCTAAGCTGGTAGCGACCTGGGAGGATGTATGGGAAGACCTGCCTTCTCCGGTGCGGTTGGAGCTGGAGGCCGAGGCCCCCGTCGCATCCAAGCCGGGGGCTGGCGCATCGCTATTACCAGACCCGGAGCTGCGGCCCCAGGAGGCCATAGTGCTGGAGGCGCTGCGCACCGACGAGAGCCTGCAGATCGACGAGATCCTGGACCTGGTCGAGACTCAACTCACTTCCTCAGAGGTATTTACAGCGCTTTTCGAGCTTGAGATGGCGGGCCGGATACGGCAACTGCCGGGCAAGAACTACGTGAGGACGATGTAAGGACAGGGTCTAAAGGGTCAGGGCCTGCTAGACAGGGCTGGAGGGCGGGCTTTTCGTGGCGGATGCCGGAATGTGGAAGTTACTTTTCGGATGCGCTCCCTATTATGGATGCAAAGAGACGGATTTGAGGCGGTTTGCGGGCCGCGGAGGCCGGCTCCTGCGCGCGGAAATGGGAAGGCGGGAGGGGAAAAATCCGCAGTGCCGGTGGAAATGAGGAGGCAATCCGTGCTACGGTGCAAGCCTTGTGGCCGTTTTATCGCGAGGATCCGTCATGAGACACACCCGGGCCGCCAGCCGCATGGCGCGATGACGAGGCAGGAACCGATTGGCGGTGAGAGAGTCAAACTAACGAGCTCAACGAGCGACCGGGCGCGCGAGCAGCAGAGAGAGGGAACCGGGTTAAGGGATGGCAACAACGAAATCACTGGTGATCGTGGAGTCGCCGGCTAAGGCGAAGACGATCGAAAAATATCTCGGCAAGGGGTTCGATGTGAAGGCCTCGGTGGGCCACATCATGGACCTGCCCAAGAACGAGCTTGGCGTGGAGCTGAAGAAGCGCACCTTCGAGCCGGAACTGATCGTGTCTCCGGGCAAAGAGAAGGTGGTGGATCAATTGAAGAAGGCGGGCGCGAAGGCGGACGAGATTTATCTTGCTCCCGACCCGGACCGCGAGGGCGAGGCGATTGCGTACCATCTCGCGATCCAGCTGGGGACCAACGCAAAAGAGAGAAAGAAGATTCGCCGCGTCACCTTCAATGAAATTACGAAGAAGGCGGTTCAGGAAGCTTTCAAGCATGCTCGCGACATCGACCAGAACTTGGTGGACGCGCAGCAGACGCGCCGGGTACTCGATCGCCTGGTGGGCTACCAGATTTCTCCGCTGCTTTGGGATAAAGTGCGGCGGGGACTTTCAGCGGGGCGCGTGCAAACGGTGGCACTGAGGCTCATTGTGGAGCGCGAGCGCGAGATTCGAGCGTTTCAGCCGCTCGAATACTGGACGCTTGAGGCGCAGCTCCACCCGGAGAAGCAGGCCGATCAGAGGTTCAAGGCGAAGTTTGTCGGGATTGGCGGCGAGCCGGCGCGCGTGGCCAACGGGACAGACAAGGATGGGAAAGAGCTTTTCATTTCGAGCGCCCTGCCGGACAAGAAACAGATGGACGAGGTGCTGGCCGCTCTCGAGGAGGCGGACTGGTCGATCACCGGCGTGCAGGCGCGCGAGCAGCAGCGCAGGCCGCTGGCGCCGTTCATCACCAGCCAGCTGCAACGCGATGCGGCGAACAAGCTGGGCTTCAACGTGCGGCGCACGATGGGCGTGGCGCAGCGGCTTTATGAAGGCGTTGATATCGGCGATGAAGGCACGACGGGCCTCATCACTTATATGCGTACCGACTCGCCGCGCGTGGCTCCCGAGGCGGTGGCCGGCGCGCGCGAATGGATCGGGAAGGATCTCGGCAGCGAGTATCTTCCCGAGACTCCGAATGTGTACAAAGGCAAGAAGGACGCGCAGGACGCGCATGAGGCCATCCGTCCGACGGATGCGTCGCGGACGCCCGAGTCAATCGCGCGTTACCTCAGCGATGAGCAGTTGAAGCTATACACGCTGATCTGGCGGCGCTTCGTGGCCTCTCAGATGGTTCCCGCGGTTTATGACGTGACGACTGCGAGCATCGCCGCGGTTTCGCGGAAGACGGGAAAGACTTACGACTTCAGGGTGAGTGGTTCGGTCCTGCGCTTCGATGGATTCCTGAAGGTCTACGAGGTATCAGAGGACAAGAAGGATGAGGACGACGAGGGCGCAAACCGGCTGCCGAACCTGGACGGCGTGAAAAAGCTGGGGCTGGACCAGCTCGTGCCGGAGGATCATTTCACGCAGCCGCCGCCACGCTACAACGAATCGTCGCTGGTCAAAGAGCTGGAGGAGCGCGGCATCGGCCGGCCTTCGACCTATGCTTCGATCATCAACACCATTCAGGACCGAGAATACGTGGTGAAGCACGGCGGTTCGCGCGGGCGGTTCTATCCTACTGAAATCGGAGTGGTGGTGTGCGACCTGCTGGTGGAAAACTTCCCTTACATTTTCGATACCGCGTACACGGCCAAGCTGGAAACGGAACTTGACGACATCGAAGAAGGCACGGAGAAGTGGACGGATCTGCTGAACGGCTTTTACGGCTACTTTGAAAAAGAACTCAAGGACGCCGGCAAGAAGATGAGGAACATCAAGCGCATGGAGGAGATTACTCAGGAGAAGTGCGAAGTCTGCGGATCTCCTCTGGTTCTGAAGTGGGGCAAGTTCGGGACCTTCTACGCGTGTTCGGCTTACAACAAAAAGGATCCGACGAGCTGCACATTTACCAAGGAAAACATCGCCTCGAAACCCGACCTGAACACGCCCGAAGCGCAGGAGGCAGGCGATACCGAGGAGTACTGCGAGAACTGCGGCAAGGTGATGGTGATGCGGCGAGGAATTTTCGGGCCATTCATGGCGTGCCCGGATTACAACGCCGATCCACCGTGCAAGACGTTCAGGAAACTTAGCTCGAAACAGCAGCAGAAGCCGCCCGAGCCGACTGGCGAGCCATGCCCGGTCTGCGGCAAGCCGCTCGTGCTGCGTCAGGGCGCGTACGGCGAGTTTGTGTCCTGCTCGGGCTACCCGAAGTGCAAATACGTGAAGCAGAATTTGATTGAGGGGATGAAGTGCCCGAAGTGCGGCGAGGGCGACCTGGCTGAGCGGCGCGCGCGCAGGGGCAACGTTTTCTGGGGCTGCACGAATTATCCCAAGTGCGACTTCACATCGAATCTCAAGCCGGTGGCAAAGAAGTGCCCCAAGTGCGGCAGTCCGTATCTGCTCGAAAAGACTCTGAAGTCGGGCATGTTTCTGGTTTGCCCGAACGTAAAGAAGTCGGCTGAGGAAGAAGCTGCGGCGAAGAGGCGCGGCAGGAAGGGCGCGGCGGCTCGGGCTGAGCAGCAGCAGGCGGTCTGTACATACTCGAAGCGGATTGGCGATGCGCCACCGCCGCCCACGGCGGAGACGCACGGGCCGGTGGTCGAGAAAAAGGAAGCGAACGAAGAGCTACAGCCGGCGTGAACCGGCAGGGATTTGTTGATAGCCGGCGGGGGCGGCAAGGCAGGACTAGGGATCAGGGCGCGCTGCCATTGCGCGCCTTTTGATTTTCGGGGGAAACTCGCGTTCCATGAATCTCGCTTGTGGAGCGGTTAATCCTGTAGTATGGGCAGCGGAGACGCAGCCATGGAACGGATGCTGGCCACACCGGCCGATGCGGAGATCATCCTTAGACTTTATGAACTGCGCACCGAGGCGGTGATGCGCCAGGCGCGAGCATGGGTGGGCGGCGAGTTCTGGCCCCAGACGGCTGATGAGTTTTACGCGGTATACGAAAACCCCCGCGACCCGCACAATCCGTGGCTGCGGCAGGTGCTGACCTACTGGGAAATGGCGGCGGCGATGGTTCTGCACGGTGCTGTGTCGGCGGAACTGTTTGTGGACTGCAACGGCGAGGGCTTTTTCCTGATGGCAAAGTTCTCGCATATCCTGGAGGCAATTCGCGAGAAGAATCCGACTTTTTTGAACAAGACATCGGAATTGATCAACCGCTTCTCTGCTGCGGCGCAGCGCTATGAAGTGACTTTGAAGCGCGTGGAAGCAAGGCGCAGCGCGCGCGCAGGGAAGTGAGGGAGCCGGCGGAGTTGGTGGAGCAGAGGCGGAGCCTACTTCGAGGCCATCGTGGCGGCCGAGGAACTGGATGGCCGGGAAGAACCCGGTTGGCACTCGCCAAGCCCGAAAATCTTTGATAGTGTCGTATCGATTCCCATTGTACTGGCGGCCTGGAGGCTGAGCCGGGGCTCGGGAAGGTTTTGACTGAAAGCGACCGGACAACGATGGCGCGAGCAACCTGGAACGGCAGAGTGATTGCAGAAAGCGAACGGACCGAGGAACTGGATGGAGATGTCTATTTCCCGGAGTCCAGCCTCAAGCGGGAATATTTTCGGTCCAGCTCGACAACGTCGACTCATCCGCTGAAGGGCCAGGCGCGATTCATGACCGTCGTGATCGACGGGCAGGATAATCAGGACGCCGCCTGGTACTATCCCGATCCCAAGCCGGCGGCACGCAAGGTGAAAGGCTACGTGGCGTTCTGGCGGGGCGTGGAAGTGGAGAAATAGCTCTAAGCCGTCGGCTATCAGCCTTCAGCTCTTCAGTGATTCCTCGCGCGGGCAGGCCGCAGTTTGAGTTGGCCGGGCGAAGCCGACCGCCGAAGGGTGAGAAGGCTGCGTTTCAATACGCCTGCAACTGATCGAGGGGCAGGCGCACGCGGAAGCAGGTGGAACCCGGCTCCGACTTCACGCTGAGATGGCCACGATGCTTGCGCACGATGCGCATGGCGTTGTCGAGGCCGAGCCCAAGTCCTTTGCCGGGCGCCTTAGTGGTGAAGAACGGCTCGAAGATGCGCTCCTGCAGCTCGGGAGGGATGCCGGGACCGGCATCCCATATCTCCACCAGAAGCATGTCGGCCTCAAGCCTGCAGGCGACGCGAAGAAGGCCGTGGTTGCCCAAGGCGTCCAGCGCATTCTCAATCAGGGCGGTCCAAACCTGGTTCAGCTCGCCGCCATAAGCGCTGATGCGCGGCAAATCGGGCTCATAATCGCGCTCGATCTCGATTTGGTTCATCCGCGAACGCAGCATCTGCAACGTTGCATCGAGACCGGCCGGGACGTCAACCTCGAGAATCGGAGAGCGATCCATGTTGGAGTAGTCCTTGACGGCTCCGATGAGGTCGAAGATGCGCGCCGTGGAGTTGACAATGGTTTCGGCCGCGCGCGCGGAGCGCAGATAGCGGGCGAAGTATTGCAGGGCGATGCAGCACTCACCGGGGTTGAGAAATCCGCGGAGCTCGTCCAGATCGGCCGTACTGACGCGCTGCTCTGACAATTGCGCCGCGACCTCCCACGCGTCGCCGCAGCCGGCGCCAGTGAGCCAGGCACGAAGCGATTCCTCGCGGCGGATGAATCCCAGCGCGTCGGTTTCGGCGGGAGGGTCAAGGGATTCTCCGGACCGCAAGAAGATTGCCTCTTCCCACGCCACGATCTTTTGCATCTGCTCCTCGCTGAGACGCAGGGTGATCAGCTTGATGCGGTTGCTGCGATTGGCGCGCAATGCGGCCAGCAGGGTTGCGGCGGCGCGCTGCGCAGCGGAGGCGGGATTGTTCAGCTCGTGCGCCAGATTTCCGGCCAGCTGGCCAAGTGCGGCGAGCTTCTCAGCCTGTTGCTCGATGCGGGTGACCTCACGCACTCGATCGAGCAATGTGGAAACCGCGCGCTGCGCCATGGAGGGGATAGCCTCGAGCATCTCGGGAAAAAGCGAGCGGTGAATCAGCAGAGTCCATACTGGCGAGACGGCGAAGCCCTGTCCTCCGTAGCCTTTCATGCGCGAGAAGGGCAGAAGGCCGGTCATCTGCCCGGTACGGCCGATAAACAACGCCATTGGCCCACCCTGTTGACGGCGCACATGAATTTCGCCCTTCAGGATCAGGACCATATGTTCTGCCGGAGCGCCTTCTTCGAAAAGAATGTCGCCTGGATTGGCGATATACTCCTGGCCGTGGCGGGCCAACCAGAGCCGCTCCTCAAAAGGCAGGTCGTGCAATGCGCCAATGTGTTCGATGGCAGCCGCGATCTCTTCGACCGGCGTAGGAGTGGCGGGAGCGCTAACGGTGAGGGAAAGCATTGGGGGGACCTCCGTACACAAGGACAGGATAGCCGATCGCAGGGTTGAGGCTAGCGCCGCGCCTGCGCCGCGGTTTGCTGCTCGTCTCCGGCTGAACGACCGGCCGATGGCGCACTGGATTCGTGGGCAAAGTTCCAGGCGTCGGCAACAATGTAGAGCGGCCGCCCTTTGCTTTCCTCAAAGATCCTGGCGACGTACTCGCCAAGAATGCCCACAGTCACGAGCAAGACTGCATTGCTGACGCAAACGACAATCATCAGCGATGTCCATCCGGGGACGGTGCGGCCGGAATGGTAAGCGACCAGAGCCCGGAGGGCTTCTTCAATGGCCAGCAGGGCCATCAGCCCGCCGGCGAAGAAGCTCACTCGCAGTGGAAGAGGCGAAAAGGAAACCGCGGCGTTCCAAGCCAGCCGGATCATGCGGCTGAGAGGGTATTTCGTGGTTCCGGCGGCCCTCGCCTGGCGCTCGTAGCGCACACAGATTTGCGGATAGCCTACCCATGCGACCATGCCACGGAGAAAGCGATGCAACTCGCGCATGGAACGAAGGCTTGAAACACAACGGCGCGACATCAGCCGAAAGTCGCCGACGTCGTGAGGCAGCGACTTGAGAAAAAACGCCTGCATCAGGCGGTAGAAAAACCAGGCGGTTGCGCGCTTGAACAGATTCTCACCCATGCGACCTGTCCGCTGGCCGCAAACCACGTCGTAGCCCAGTCGGTATTGCGTCACCATGTCGTGAATCACTTGGAGCGGATCCTGTAGATCGGCATCGATCAAAACGACGGCATCCCCGGTGGCGTAGTCGACCCCGGCCGTTGCCGCCAGCTGATGCCCGAAGTTCCGGGAGAGGCTCAGGACTTTGATGCGCTGGTCGCGCGCGCTCCAGCCGGCCAGGAAGTCGATGGTGCGATCGCCGCTGCCATCGTTTACAAGGATTACCTCACAGGGATAGGGCGATTCATCGATGAAACGCGTGACCGCAGCGTCGAAGAGCGGCAGGCTCTGCTCCTCGTTATAGCAGGGCACGACGATTGAGAGCAGTGACGGATCGGGTCGCGGTATGAGGTAGCTCGAGGACATGATCGAGGGTTTCCCGACGGATTCCGGTGCGGACCCATCGACAATGATGGTATCGCCTGGAACGGCCCTGTGGCCACGGTGACGGCTATTTGGGTTCAGGAGCGAGCATTTCAGCGGCGCCGGCGCGCACGCTTTTGCGCTTCATGGACATGACGCCGGCGACAGCGAAAACAATAACCGCGGGCTCGATGGGCTGGCGGTAGTCCAGAAGCGGATGCGTGATGTAATACGTGAGCGGAAAAGCACCAATCAAAACAAGGTACGGGATGCAAGCGATTCGATTGGAACGCCAAAGGCTCCGCACGCCGAGCATCATCAGGAGGGTCATGGAAGAGACATAAAAGACGCTCCATGGCTCATAGGGCTGATCATGAAGCTCTGCAGCAGAGAAGCTCCAGTAACCGGTCCAGTAATAGACGATGCGGCGCAGTGTCTTCAGGGCCAGAAAACTGAAACGGGGATTGTGGTGGATATCGTACATCGCCAAGGCATGTTTCTCTGCCAGATAAGCCGTCTCGCCGAGGGCGAGATACTTTCGCAGCTCAGCCGGATTATCCGCGGGATAGCCGCGGCCGCCGGCGCTGGGCGGGGACGAGTGGTCAAGATACGCATTTCCGAAGTTGTCAATGTAGAGTTCAAGCCAGAAGTTGTCGCGGACAGGAACAAGCACGCCGAGTGCGCGGTAGTTGCGCACGGTCCATGGGGTGAGGACGGCAACCGCGGCCAGAAGGGTGAGCGTGCCGTTCAAAAGCCAGGGGCGCCCGCGTTTGCGAACGCGATAGAGGGCCAGAGCCAGGAGGAATGGCAGAGTGGACAGAGTAGTGGTATTGGAAAGCGCAGTGATCCCAAAGAGCGCGCCCCAGCCCAGCCACGCCAGAGGGTTGAGCGTGCCATGAATGCGCTGCGCGATGCAGAAGCAGGTGGTAAAGAGCAGGCAAGTGAGCGAATATTCCCAAACCCGGCAAGCGGAGAAATAGATGGCAAAAGGATAAAACGCCCAGACCCAGGCGGCGATCCTGGCTGGCCGCGGCCCGAGCGAGTATTCCGCGCTGAAGTAGACCGGAATGCAGGTGACCGCGGAGAGAAGGCTGTTTATGGTGAGTGTGACGAATGCCGAGGTGAGAGTGTAGATGCCGAAGATGCGGAAGATCAGGGACAGGAAGAATGGATAGAGCGGCGGTTGCATCGCCGTGGGCCCGCTCCAGGGATAATACGGGGAGCTGAAGCCGTGGCCGCTGGCCAGGGCCCGGGCGACCCAGCCCATCTCCCAACCAAATGCCTCATAGTGCTTGTCGGCGTCGGGCAGGCTGCGATAGGTAAAGATGACGACCAGCAAGCGGATTGCAAATGCAGCCAGGATGGCGAGATAGACCTGGGCGCGCAACAAGCTTGCTCTCTCCGCGCGCGCGGCAGACCCGTTTGTTTGGCTCATTGCCCTATTATCATAAAGGAGATGCACGGCCGCGCGAGTCTGCCGCAAAATGCAAAAAATCGCACGCAGTACCTCGTTTCAGCCCTTCCGGCATGGGATGGGAGTACGCATGGATGCAAGGACGTGACCCGTGGCTGATGCGGAATTCGATCGCTTTGTGGAGGTTTACTACCACGAGATCGAGAAGAATATCAAAATAAGCGGCGAAGCTCCGGAGTATTTCGCCGAATATAAGATTGCCGACATGGCCAGCGAACTACGCAGGCGCCGCGTGGCCAGCGATCGCATCCTCGATTTTGGCTCCGGAATTGGCAGCTCCATTCCATATTTCCGGAGACACTTTCCCAAGTCTTCGCTCAGCTACGCCGACGTCTCTGCCGAAAGTCTCGAAAAATCGAGGGAAAGATTTCCGGGCAATGAGAGATTCCTGTTGATTGAAGGCAATCATATTGACCTCGAAACAGGCAGCCAGGACATTGTGTTTTCGGCTTGCGTCTTCCATCATATTGCTCACGAAGAGCATGGTCAGTGGCTTAAAGAGCTGCTTCGAATTACCAGGCGCGGGGGCATTCTGGCCATCTACGAACACAATCCTCTGAACCCGTTGACTGTCCATGCGGTGAACACCTGCCCTATTGACCAGAACGCGCATCTTATTCGAGCCGGGAAACTGCGACGCGAATGCCTGGCCGCGGGCTGGGCGAGCCCGAGCATCGCCTACCGGGTGTATTTTCCGCACTTCCTTGCATCTCTTCGTCCGCTGGAGCGGGGCCTGGAGTGGCTTTGCCTGGGAGCCCAGTACCGTTTGCTTGCGCAGCGCTGAACAGCCGGCAAGCAGGAATCCGCAGGCGAGCAGCGGTGTAGACTTGCACGTTGAAGTCGCAACAGGGAGCTTGGGGAATGCAGATTGCGTTCGCGGCCTCAGAAGCCACACCTTTTGCCAAGACCGGCGGGCTCGCCGACGTTGTGGGCGCGCTGCCTCGTGAGCTGGTCAAGCTGGGGCACCAGGTGACGGTTTTCCTGCCGTTCTACGCGCGCGCACGGCGATTCATTCAAGGCGACCCGAAGTACGCAATTGGTTCACTGACAATTCCATTCCGTTACTACAACCGGTTCGCCGGTGTGGTGGATGCGGGCCTGCGCGAAGGGGTGCAGCATTACTTTATTGATTGTCCGGAACTTTTTGATCGTAAAGATCTTTACGGTCCAGGCGGGGCCGAATACACAGATAATGCGGAAAGGTTTGGACTGTTCTGCCGCGCCGTCGTCGAGGCCACAAAACAGCTCGGAGTGCCCAGCGTCTTTCACGTCCACGACTGGCAGGCTGCGCTCATTCCCGCTTATTTGAAGACGGTCTATGCGGCGGACCCTGATTTGCGTAGCGCTTCGACCGTGCTCACCATCCACAACGCTGCCTACCAGGGCGCGTTCCCGCCCAATACGACCGAACAATTGCTCTTTCCCTGGGATGTATTCACCATGGACAAAATGGAGCAGTACGACCGCTTTAATTTCCTCAAGGGCGGGATTGTGTTCAGCGACGTTTTGACAACGGTCAGCAAGAAGTATGCCGAGGAGATTCAAACCCCGGAGTTCGGCGAGCAACTCGACGGGGCTCTTTTGAAGCGAGCGGCCGATCTGCGCGGAATCCTGAACGGAGTGGATTATGCGCTTTGGGATCCGGCCATTGACGGTCATCTTGCGGCGCACTACACGCCGAAGGATCTTGAAGGCAAGCGCGCCTGCCGCGCGGACCTGCTGCACGCGTTCGGCCTGGAGAATGTCGCGGAAACCACGCCGGTGATCGGCATCGTTTCGCGATTCGCCAGGCAAAAAGGCTTCGACATTCTAGCCGAGATTACCGAGGAGATTGCCGACCGCGACGTAGCGCTTGTGGCGCTGGGAACACACGATCCTTACTACGAGAATCTGTTTCGAGCGTGGGCCTTCCGGCATCCGGCCAACATTGCGGTGCAGATTCGCTACGACGAGGCGCTGGCGCATAAAGTCGAGGCGGGGAGCGACATGTTTTTGATGCCGTCGCGCTACGAGCCCTGCGGCTTGAACCAGATTTATTCGCTCAAGTATGGAACGGTACCGATTGTGCGTGCCACGGGTGGCCTCGAAGACACGATCGAGGAGTGGGACGCAAGAAAGGGAACTGGCACAGGATTCAAATTCGCAGGATACGATCCCATGGACCTGCTGGCGGAGATCGATCGGGCGCTGGAAGCCTTTCAAAACAGAAAAGCGTGGGAACGGCTGATGCGAAATGGCATGGCGCGAGACCACAGCTGGCGGGGCCCGGCGAAGGAATATGTGAGAGTATACGAAGAGGCGGCGCGGCGGAAGTGAATGTTCCGGGGTGCTTCACGCGGGCCATGCCCTGCGCCAGTTCGCCGACTAGGCGCGAGCACGCATCCTGATTTTCAACGACTGTTCGACAATGTCGGCCGCGAGTTCAGGCCCGTCGATTTGCGCCATGGCGGCCTGTATTTTTCGCGCGGCGCGCCGATACGATTCGTCCGCGAGAACCGCTTGCACAGCGCGACGAAGGCGCTTCGCATTGACCCTGCGCGGGGGCACGATTACGCCCGCTCCGTGCGCCTTGACGCGCGCGGCGACCCCCGGCTGGTCGTTCCCCAGTGGAATGCAGACGAGAGGCACGCCTTCAGCCAGCGACTCCAAAACCGTATTCAGCCCGGCATGCGTGATGACAACAGAAGCTCGCTTGACAAGCTCCAACTGTGGAGCATAATTCACGACCAGCGGGTCGCCGCTTAGTATACCGAGCTGCTCGCGTTCAAGCCCCCCGCCAAGAGACATGACGAGTTGCACGTCGAGGCCCACGCATGCATCGGCGATGATCCGGAATTTTTCGCGGGATTGGTTTTGCAATGTGCCCAGAGAAGCGTAGATGAGCGGCCTGCCATCCAGCCGGTCCCAGGGAAAATCCACAGGCGGCCGCTGCATAGGATCGACAAACGGCCCCGTGTAGTAAAGGTTGGGGGGCGGCGGCTCGATGTCGAACTCGAGGGCACGAGGCAACTGCGTGATTTGCGCTAGTTTGGAGAGTCCCTCGCCGGGAATCCTGCCTACCTTCATCCCCCAGGCCACGCGGTATTCGTTGACTGCGTCGAAGATGGGCGAGGCCACTCGAGTGAGCACTCGAATGGCGATCTCATTGCGCAGGCGGCACCACCAGTGCTGGCTTCCCGACCAGCCGAAGTAAAAGGGTGGATAGCGATTGTCTTTGACCATGGGCGGGATGAGCGCCAGCGAAACAAAGGGCAGCCCAAGATATTCCGCGATGTTGTTGGCCATGTCTGCTTCATCGATCAGCAGAGCGTCGAGGTTGGCATTGCGAACCGCCTCAAGTCCGTCGCGAAGCACCATGCGTGCGGTATTGCTGATCCGCTCCATGGTGAAGCGGAGAACCTCTATACCGGTCATTTCGCCGAGCCGCTGATCGAGTCTTTGCAGCGTTCCCAATGGGTAGTCGCTCTTGCCGATCAGGCAAAAATCGATTCCGGCAGCCCTTACGCGGGACTCGACATCGGCGATTCCAAAGATGACGACGCTGTGGCCGCGTTGCTCGAGGCGGCGAGCCAGAGCTGCCAACGGGTTCAGATGCCCGGTTCCCGGAAAACAGAATGCACCCAGCCTTGCCATGCATTTCTATGCTAATGGAACGCGGCCGTTCGCATCGCGGAAGCAGGCATTTGCGCCTGCGCATCCGGCCTGAAGCGCAATGTCGAGGGCGAGATGTTACCTTCTGGAATCGGCCTTGGAGAGCATTTCGAGGGCGTGTCCGATGAGGACCGGTGTGATGTCGGTCGATCGTTGCCAGAGATTCTCGAAATGCGATTCCATAAAGCGGTAGCCCATGCTGTCTTTCCGGTATTGGGTGACGGGCATATATTTGCCGATGCAGCCCCCAACGGGCACAATTTCCGGTCTCCCGATGTGATACTGCTCGCAGAACAGGGAGCTGTCGAAGCGGATCACCTGAGCAACAGGGACTGAGTCGTAGATGTGGACCTGGAAATTCAGCGATTTCAGAATCGCCTGCCGGGTTTGTCCATCAGCCAGGTCGAGGCAGGCCGTCCGGTCCTCGAGGCGACGCAGTCGCGCGGCGGCGCAGACAATCAGGCCATTGGAGAGCGTGTGAGCGATATCGTCTATGGTGGCGTTGCCGTACTCGATTTCTTCACGTTCGCGTGCAGCATGACATTCAGGGTCGAGAAGACTAACGCGAAGAAATTTGGTGGGCTCGTACAAGAGCTGCCGGAATGCCTCCGTTGTTTCGTCGCTGGGGTCGAACTCGCGGCGGAAAGCAACTCCAAGCAAGTCGATGCACTGGGACTTCGAGCATTCCGCCAGCTGCACCTCGGCCAGTGCAGACGAACTCTGTCTTCTTGACGGGAAGATATCGACAATCCCTGCCTGATCGAGATGTTTTGTGAGCTCTTCCGTGCGGCGGCCGGAGGCTTCCTTGAGGGTCGCGATTTGTGAGGAGACGCCGATGGAGGTTATTAACGGCCCGATAGCGAACAGGAAGAGTTTCCAGTGTTCCGGCGCGTTGAGCCCTGTGACACACGCTGTGATGCCGCACAGGTCGACAAGCAGGAACATCGCATGCTTCAAGTCTGCGGAGTGACACTTCATTGCGGACATAGCCTTCCTCCCATGCAGATGGAATGCGAATCACCAACGGCGAGCGCCAAAACGAGTCCGCGGAATGTCAGGGAAGGATTTTAGTGTCCTTTTTCACCTCCGACTTGACTCCGAACTAAAGCGATTTTCTCTTTAATTCGAGTGTCGAACAATGTAGGTCCGGAGATACAGATCTGTCAAGGGTTTTTTCGCGGGCTGGAAACGGCCCGGTTTCGAACGGGCGCTAGTTGTGCTTACCTTTCCACTCCTCGTAAGGTCCCTGGAAGTCCTCAATGCCGCCGTCGTGAAAGATCCAGAGGCGCGTGGCCACTTCGTCGATGAGATCGTGATCGTGGGTGACGAGAAGGACGGCGCCCTCGTAGCGTTGAAGCGCGATGTTGAGGGCGTTGATGGCTTCGAGATCGAGGTGGTTGGTGGGTTCGTCCAGGATGAGGATGTTTGGCTTGGTCAGGATGAGCTTTGCAAAAGCAAGCCGCGCCTGCTCGCCGCCCGAAAGCGCTTTGGTAGGCTTCGAGCCCTCCTCGCCGGAGAATAGCATTTGGCCAAGGATGCCGCGAATGTCTTCGACGTGCGCTGCAGGATTCCACTGGTGCAGCCAATCGGCGATGGTCATCCCGTGTGCGATGGTCGAGCCGACGTCTTGGGGAAAATACCCGGTCTGCGCCTCGTGACCCCAGAAGACCGAGCCCGAATCGAGGCTGAAGCCGGTTTCTGCGAGGCCCGGATAATTGGCCAGCAAGCTCTTGAGGAGGGTCGTTTTTCCGGCGCCATTGCGGCCCATGAGACAAATCTTCTCTCCGCGCAGAATATTGGCGGTAAATCCATCGATGACTTTCAGATCGCCGTAAAACTTCGACAGATGCTTGATTTCCAGGACATGCTTGCCGCTGGGCCGGATCTGGTCGAACCTGATGTAGGGCCGTTGTATGTTGGAGCGGGCCAGCTCGTTGGTCTGTAGGCGCTCGACCTCCTTGCGGCGGCTGGTTACCTGCGAGGAGCGGGTTCCGGCGGCGAAGCGCGCGATGAACTCGTTGAGCTGGGCGATTTTCTTCTCGCGCTGTGCGATTTGCGCCTCAAGCGTCGAGCGAATTTGAGTTTTGGCCATCACCATGTCGTCGTAGCCGCCGGTGTAGGTGATGATCGTTTCGTAATCGATGTCGGCGGTATGAGTGGTGACGGAGTTCAGAAAATGGCGATCGTGGGAGATAGCGATCATGGTGCCGTCGTAACTCGAGAGGAAATCCTGGAGCCAATGAATGGAGTCGAGATCGAGGTAGTTGGTGGGCTCGTCAAGCAGTAGTGCCTGCGGCTTGCCGAAGAGCGCCTGAGCCAGCAGCACGCGGACTTTCTGGCCGCCCTGCAACTCGCCCATCTTGCGCTCATGGAGCGGCTCGGGAATATCGAGGCCATCGAGCAGTACGGCGGCATCGCTCTCGGCGGTGTAGCCGTCCTCGTCGCCAATTGTTCCTTCGAGTTCGCCCAGGCGCATTCCGTCTTCATCGGACATCTCAGGCTTGGCGTAGATGCGGTCGCGCTCTTCGAGGGCGGCCCAGAGGGGTTTGTTGCCCATGATGACCGTGTCGATCACGCGATAGGCGTCGAATGCAAACTGATCCTGGCGCAACACGCCGAGTTTGCGCGGCCTCACAACCGAGCCCTTCTGCGGCTCGAGCTCCCCGGCCAGGACCTTCATAAAAGTCGATTTACCCGACCCGTTCGGTCCGGTGAGCCCGTAGCGGCGGCCGGGTGTGAAGGCCGTGCTCACGTCCTCGAATAACAACTTCGAGCCGTACCGCATGGTCACGTTGCTGACGCTGATCATTCCTGCTGATTTCCTGAGGATATTTGCGGAAACGGCCGACGGCGCACAAGTGCATCCGCCGCAAGGGCCAACCAAAGCCTGATTGAAGAAGGTTTGCAGGCGCCAAAAAGCCGCTCGCCCGCCGAGAACTTCCGCTACTTCAGTGTCTCATATTCAAACTGCAGGCGCGGACCTTTGCTGAACGGGTTGAGAGATCGAACCTCGGGCCCAGGACGAGGCTGAGGTATGCTTCGGGCTCGGTGGGCAAGTTCAATGGTGTTCGTTCGCCGGCAGCCCCGTGAAGCCGAATTGTTTTGCTCATCCTGGGTCAAAAGACCTCGCAGAGTTTGGCGAATGCGTCAAGTTCGATGAGGTGCTGGCCGTCTGGCGGCTTCTCAACGACCGCGTGCTCCAGTACCCATGTGTCCGGGTGAAAAAGAAATACCGCGTTCAGTCCGGCCTCGAGGGCCGGGTTGATATCGCTCTTGGGGCTGTTGCCGATCATCCAGGTGCTCCGCGCCTCAATTTTTTGGCGAAGGACTACGCCGCGATAAGCTGCCGGATCCTTCTCGGCGGGAATTTCCACGGCGGAAAAGTGAGGCGCCAGCCCCGAGCGAGCCAGCTTGTCGGCCTGCTCCGCGCGGTTGCCCTTGGTCATCAGGATGAGACGGTGCCGCGTGGAAAGCTCGGCGAGGGTCTCGGAGACGCCTGGCAGCAGCTCGATCTCCTGCTCGGCGATCGACCGCGCAAAGCCGCGGATGCGCGCGCGCTTTTCCTCGGTTGCCTGCGCCGGGCTAAGGCGCTCAAAGCAGTCGACGAGCGAACGCGTGAAGCTTGACAGGCCGTAACCGTGGGCAAGGATGTTTTCACGCTCGACTGCGTTCAAAGTTTTCCGCACTTCGGCGGGGGAGTACTCGTGATGATTCAGGAAACCAATGAAGGCGGCTATGGCGCGCTCGAAGTAGATATTGTTCTGCCACAGCGTGTCGTCGGCGTCGATCAGCAACGTTTGGCCGGCTGGGAAACGAGGCATGGAAGAAGAATACAGGGCATCGGGGGTCAGGAGTTAGAAAGCGGAAATAAGAACGAACAGAGCCGCGGAAACGCCTGAACAACTTACGCGCTTGGAATTCTGTTGTGGGCCTACGGCGCGCGTGGATAGAATCCAGGCAGCCAAATTACCCTTCGGCACCCACCGTCGTCTTCTTCCGGCTCTCTGTCTATCGATCAAGCAAAAACCGCCTGCGGGCAAGCAAAAGCCGCCTGCGGGTTAAAGACGATTCCTGGAGGTCACAATGTCCCGATTCCTGTTCACCATGCTGCCAGCCAACGACCTTGGCCTGCCCACGCGTTTGGTTCCTATTGCCCGCGCGCTGGCCGGCCGTGGACACGAGGTCGCAGTGTTCAATCCGGCTCCGGCGCCAAGCACGCTGATTGCGGAAGCAGGGCTGACCAATTTGCCCATGCCCGCGCGGCCGCTTCCGGCTCCGGCTTTAGATGTATTGCACATCAGCGAAGCGTGGGACGTGGAGGAATTGCTCGGCGGTGTCCACACCAGCGAGCAGTATGTGCGCGATGCTGTTGCGACGTACGTCGACCTGATCAGCGATTACAAGCCCGACATGGTTGTGGATTCGTTTGAGCCGATTGCCTGCCTGGCTGCGCGTGCCGCAAGGGTCCCGCTGGCGACAGTTCTACAAGGCAACATGCATCCCGCGAGCCGCGGCTTCAAGTGGTGGGAGGATGAGCGGCCTTTTGGCCTGCCCAGCCCCGCAGCCTTCTTCAACGCCGTGGCCGCCGAGTACGGTCTTGCGCCGGCCGAGCGCTCTGTGGATTGGATGGCCGGCGACCTGGCGCTGATCGTGGGAACGCCGGAGACCGATCCAGTGGGTGATCACGCGAACGTCACGTGGATCGGGCCGATGGTGTTTCAGCAGAGTGATGCCGCGCTACCCTCGTGGGTGACCGAGCTCAATGGAGACAAGCCCGTGGTGTGGGTGTACCCCGGCAACCCGCGCTACGCGCCGGTCACGACACCCTTCGACTCCATCGTGGTGATTCGCGCGGCCATCGCAGCTTTTGCCGGCGCGCCGGTTCATGTTGTGCTGACAACCGGCTACCAGGAGCTGCCGGCTGAGTTCGGGGCGCTGCCCGCGAACTTTCGCCACACCGCCTATGTGCCCGGACCGTTGATGGCCGAGCGCGCCGATCTGATTGTGTTTCATGGGGGCCACAGCTCCGTGATGACGACGCTGAAGGCGGGAACGCCTGCGGTGATCATCCCTACGATGACTGAGCGCGAGAGCAACGCGCGTAGGCTATCGTCACTGGGAGCGGGCGAGTTGGTCCTTCCCGTCACTGGACCGGACGGCGAAAAGGACGTCGACTTTGCCGAGTTCGGCGCGAAAGTGAGGCGCGTGCTGGGCGAACCAAAGTATCTCGAATCGGCAAAGCGCGTGGCAGACTCGATGCGCAAGTACGGCGGCGCGGCAGGTGCAGCCGAGCATCTGGAGAAGTTTGTGAATGGGAAGGCATGCTGATGTCTTGCGGACTTGAGAGTTGCAATCGCCTGCAACCTCGCTCCCAACCGCTCAGTAGCCGGGATGCGTGGCCGAGTCGGCGTTGGGGACGAGTTGAAGATAGACGGAGTTGGGAATGCGCGTTTGCCAGTGATTGGTGGCGCGGGCAACGAGAACGGTTCCGAGAAAGATGAAAGCAATGATGGCGGCCAGGGCAAGCGGAGTTACGGGACGGCCTAAGCGATGCTGCGTGGCACCGGCCTTGCCGGCAGGCGCGAGCGAGAATTGAAGGGAGCCTTCGGCTGGGCAAGCCGCAATGCACGACATGCAGGCCGTGCACTCGACAGAGCGGATTTGCACGAGCTTGTCGACGGGTAAATTGGCGGGGCACACGCGTGCGCACCGCGCGCAGTCGATGCAGGCCGTCGCGTTGCGCCGGATCTTGAGCGGGCTCGCGAGCGAGACCAGCCCCATGAGCGCGCCGTAAGGGCAAAGATAGCGGCACCAGAAGTTTTCGATGAGAACCGACAGAACCACCAGCGCGCCGAGAACAATGGCCGCGGTCTCGCTCATCTCGAGGAAAAAGTTGAGCATCTTGACGTCGGCGATCAGGCCGTAGGGCGCATGCATGAAGTCGTTGATCGCAGCCGCGGACATGGTGCCGATGATGACAACAAAAAAGGCGAGCAGCAAATATTTGAGGCCGCGCAGCGGAATGTCGAGCCAGCGCGGAAGCCGGAGATTGCGGCGGAAGATTTTTTTGCCGAGCCCGGCCAGTGCCTCGGAAAGCGTGCCGACCGGACAGAGCCACGAGCAGAATGCTTTTTTCGCAGTCAGGCTGATGGCAACGAATGCCATGAAGAGAAACATGGCCGCAGGGTGAATGCCGGGGACGTGCCCGGTGGCGACGAAAACTTTAAAGTTCATCAGCCCTGCGATCGGAAGCCATCCTTCGGCGCCGGCGGGGCGGGGAACCGCGAGTCCCACGCCTCCGCGCTCAAAATAGCGCACCCAGAGGTAGAACTGAATGCCGAGCCAGCCGTTGAGCAGGACAAAGCCGAGCTGTACGATGTGGCGGACGCGTTGGGAGTTATCGAGCGCAATACGGCGGATCAGCTTTTTCTTCGGTTTCGCGGGAGCGGGAAGAGTGGAAGTCTCTGGGCTCATGTCCGACCCATGCATCTATGGAGAGCGTAGAAGTACGGTCGGCGTTGCGGATGTGATCTAGGTCACGTCAAGGGAGTTTCCCACTCCGGTTTCGGAAGTGAGTTCAGACGCCAAGCTCGGCGCGGATCGCGGCTGCGATGGCTTCGGCGTGACGGCGCATCGCTTCTTCGCTCTCCGCCTCGATCATCACGCGCGCCAGCGGCTCGGTGCCGGAGTAGCGAATCACGACCCGGCCAGAATCCTTCAGCTCGGCTTCGGCTGCGCAGATCGCTTCAACGACCGACGAAATCGAATCGAGCGGCTTTTTCTCGCGCACTCTCACGTTGACGATGACCTGCGGGTAGACCTTCAGGTCGGCGGTGAGCTCGGCGACGGATCGGCCGGTGCGTGCGACGAGATCGAGCACAACCAGCGCGGTGAGCAGTCCATCGCCGGTGGTGGCCAGGTGCGGAAAGAGAATGTGGCCGGATTGCTCGCCGCCAAGCGCGGCATTTTCCTCCCGCATCATTTCAAGGACATAACGGTCACCCACAGGTGCGCGCAGCATGCGAATGCCGCCGCGTCTGAGGGCAGTTTCCAGGCCCATGTTGGACATGGTGGTGGCCACGACAAGGTCGCCGGTAAGCATGCCGCGAGCTTTGAGGTCGCGCGCGGCCATCAGAAGGATGGCGTCGCCGTTGATGACGTTGCCGGAGGAACAGGCCAGCATGCAGCGGTCCGCATCGCCGTCGAAGGTGAGGCCGAGGCTGGCGCCTCGCGACTTAACTTCGCGAGCAACGAATTCGGGATGCAGCGCACCGCAGTTGGCATTGATGTTGCGGCCGTCGGGGGAAACGTTGAGAAGCGTGAGCCCGCTGATTTGACCGCCATTGAGACGACGGAGAAGCTCGGGCGCGATCGCAGCGGCAGCGCCATTGGCGCAATCGGCGACGATCCTCAAGCCGGAAAGCGAGAGGCCTGGGACGCAGTCGATAAGGAATTGAATGTAGTCGGCCTGAAAAGCGGGATTGTCTTCGACCAGCGCGAAGTGGCGCGCATCGTCGAATTCGACGCGCGCCGCATGATGCTGGATCTGTTCTTCGATGTCCAGCTCGACCGCATCGGGGAACTTGAATCCATCGCCGCCGAAGAGCTTGATGCCATTGTCTTGCCAGGGATTGTGCGATGCGGAAATGACGACGCCGGCCTGGAAGCCGTGCGTCCGCGCGAGGAATGCGACGGCCGGGGTGGTGACAACACCGGCGCTCTCCACCACAGCACCCGCCTGGCGGAGGCCGGCAGCAAGCGTGGCGGCGATCCAAGGGCCGGATTCGCGCGTGTCGCGGCCGAAGAGGACGCGGGGGCGCGGCTGGGTTTTCCCAAGCGCGTGCCCGAGCGCGAGCCCGACGCTATAGATCGTCGCTGGATCGAGCGGGGCTTCTCCGGCAACCGCGCGAATGCCGTCGGTGCCAAAAAGCTTGCGCGCCGCATGAGGAGTCATTTCGGCGCCCTCTTGCCCTGTTTGCCGGATTTGGGCGGCTCAGCGCTCCTCGGCATGCCGGGTGAGACGGTTTCAACGCGGCTCGAAAACGATCCATCGGCAAGGCGCGTGGAGAGCTGCTCGCCGGAGTTGATCTGCGCAGTCGAGCGAATGAGAGCCCCGTCGGCCGAAAGAACCAGAGCGTAGCC